>CALMZW010000209.1 GCA_937870605.1 uncultured Synergistaceae bacterium | reverse complement strand
GTCGCGAAGCTGGCCTCCGAGAACGGCATCCGCGTGCTGTCCTTCAACTGGTTTGACGGCGCGCGCCACTTCCTCACGAACAAGCCCGTCAAGAAGCCCGAAGACCTCAAGGGCGTCCGGATCCGCACCCCCGGCGCTCCGTCGTGGTCGCGCTCGGTCGCGGCCCTCGGCGCCACGCCCGTGACCATGGGATGGACCGATGTCTACAACGCCGTGCAGCAGAAGGCGATCGACGGCTGCGAGGCGCAGCACTCCGCGAGCTTCAGCCTCCGCGTGTACGAGGTCCTGAAGTACATCAACAAGACCGCGCACTTCCAGCTGCTCAACGGAATGATCGTCGGCGAAAAGTGGTTCAAGACGCTTCCGGCCTCCTATCAGGCGCTTCTTCTCGAAGAGTTCGAGAAGCAGGGCAAGATCACTGCGGCCGAGATCATCGCGAAGAGCGACGTCTACGAGAAGCAGATGGTCGAAAAGGGCATGCAGGTTGTCGAAGTCGACGTCCCGGCGTTCATGAAGGCTTCCGACGCTGCGTACGACGAACTCAAGTACGCCGACCTGCGCAAGGCCATCTACAACGAGATCGGCAAGAAGTAGCAGGAGTCCCGAAAGAGACGAACGGTTCGTTCGGGCGATGTTCGGCAACCGCTGCATTGCACAGCATTGCGGCGGTTGCCGAACGCTTTTCCCGGACAGCGGTACAAGGAGGTCGCACCCGATAATGTTTGAAATTGTGAAAAAGGGATATTCCTTCATCTGCAAACTCGAGGAGAGCCTGATCTCGTTCATCCTGTGCGCGTTGACGTTCCTTATTTTCATTTCGGCAATCGGAAGATTCGTGGGAAAGCCGATCAACTGGGCGGTGGACATCTCCCTGTTGCTGTTCGCATGGGGCGCCTTTCTCGGCGCCGACGTGGGCATCCGGGAAAACCGGATCATCAACGTGGATTTCCTGACGGCGAAGATGCCGCCCGCAATGCAGAGAACGCTCGCCATTCTCTGGTCGGCGTGCATCATCCTCTTTCTCGCCGTGATCATCGTCTACGGGATTCCCCTGTGCATCAGCAACGCAAAACGGCAGTTCCAGAACATCACGATGAGCTACTCCTGGGTGACTGCGGCCGTCCCCGTGAGCGCCTTCCTGATGATCATATCCTCCGGCGTCAAGTTGTTTCGGCAGATCACGGACTTCCCTTCCACGGCGCACGGCAGTGGAAGGGACATCGTGTAGCCGAAGGGAGGGACGAACGAATGCTGCTGTTGGTCAGCGTCTTTCTGGGATTGCTCCTCCTCGGGATGCCCGTGGCCTTCGCGATCGGACTGGCCGGGTTCATGTTCATTCTGTCGACTCCGAACATCCCCGTCTCGATCACGGTCCAGCGCATCGTCGCGCAGACGCAGAGCTTCACGCTGCTCGCCATCCCCCTGTTCATCTTTGCGGGGAACCTCATGAACGCGACCGGAATCACCAACCGGCTCGTGAAGCTCTCCCGGATACTGGTGGGGCATCTTCCGGGGAGTCTCGCGCAGGTGAGCGTCATGCTCAGCACGCTGATGGGAGGCGTCTCCGGGTCGGCGAACGCCGACGCCGTCATGGAAAGCCGGATCCTCGGCCCCGAGATGATCAAACAGGGGTACTCCCGCGGCTACGGAGCGGCCGTCAACGGCCTGACCTCGATGATCACCTGCACGATCCCGCCGAGCATGGGATTCATCATCTACGGGTCGGTGGGCGAGGTGTCCATCGGGCGCCTCTTCGTCGGGGGAGTGCTTCCCGGCTTCCTGATGATGGCCATGTTCATGGCGACGGTCCATATCACGTCCAAACGGGCCGGGTACCTGCCGGTCAACGACAGGCCCCCGACCGCCCGGGAAGTCCTCGTCGCCCTGAAGGACAACATCTATGCGCTGCTGTTCCCGGTCCTGCTCATCGTCGGGATCCGTTTCGGGCTCTTCACCCCGTCGGAAGCGGGGGCGTTCGCGTGCATGTATGCGCTTTTCGTGGGCGTCTTCATCTACAGGGAGATTACGTGGAAGGTCTTCACGGAGTGCGTTCGTCAGAGCGCCGTGGATATCGGCGTCCTGATGCTGATCCTGACGCTTTCGGGGACGTTCGGCTACGCGATCGTCTACGGGCGCGTGCCCCAGAGCATCGCCGCCTTTCTGATCGGGATCACGTCAAATCCGTATTTGCTGATGTTCGTGATCATCGCGCTGCTGATCCTCGCGGGGATGTTCGTCGAGACGACCGTGTGCGCCCTGCTCCTGACGCCCGTCTTCATTCCTGTGATCACCAAGCTCGGCATCGATCCGGTGCACTTCGGCGTCATCATGATGACGACGCTGACAAGCGGCATCATGACGCCCCCCGTCGGCGTCGCGCTCTATTCGACATCGGAGATCATGGGCTGCACGCCGGAAGAGACGGTCCGGGAGGCGATTCCGTTCTACATCACGCTGTTCTCGCTGGTCGCCGTTCTGGTATTCTTCCCGCAGATCGTCCTCTTCCTGCCGAATCTGGTCTTCGGATAGGAAGGTTCGCAGCGACGTCGCCCGAACGGGATTGACGGACGCACCTCCCGGCACGACAATGAGACGCGCCCGCCGCAGTTCGCGGCAGGCGCGTTTTCACTTTCCGGAAATGGGGTCGAAAATCGTGAAGAATGTTGAAATGAGCGTGGAAGGCTCGATACTGACGATACGGGTGGATCTGTCGCAGACGTTCGGAAAATCCTCGAGCGGCAAATCGACGATCATCGCGTCCACAGAGGGCAACCAGTCAGTGCCGGAGCGCGAGAACATCAAGATCGGGCTGAACGTCTACACGAAGTAGGACTGTCCTCAGGGACGCGAAAGAAGGGCTGAAGGATGGGACGCCTCGTTCTCGCATCGTGCGTCGTTCTCTCCGTCGCTCTCGTTGTCGGTTGGCTGCGCATGCGCCGGCGCGTCCTGCGGAAGATCCGGCGGAGCGCGTCGGATGTCGTGGCGACGTTTCATTCCGGTGATGGACGACCGGCCCCCGGGACACGGAAAACGCCGAAACCGTCCTAACCGCCGTTTTCCGATGCGTCCGTCCGCGCGGGCGGAGGAATACGGAAACTCCTCGTTCTGACGGATTCCGGATCATCGGGAAAGCTTTCCCCGACGGTCCGGAATCGTTTTTTTCTGGAGGAGCAATTTCGTTCAAGAAGTCACGCTTCGAAGCGGCGTATGATATTGCTGAAGAACGTTTCGAGAGGGGAGGAATTCACGGATGAAACCGGTTTTGAAGAGCGTTCTTGAGGCCATAGGCGAAACGCCGCTTGTGGATCTGTCCCGTTTCGTCGCGGCGCGGAAGCTGGATGGGCGGATTTTCGCGAAGCTCGAATACCTGAACCCGGGCTTCAGCAAGAAGGACCGGATCGGACTCCGGATGATCGAGGAGGCCGAGGCGTCCGGAGCCCTGCGGCCGGGGCAGACGGTCGTGGAGCTGACGAGCGGCAATACGGGAACGGGACTCTCCATTGTGTGCGGCGTCAAGGGGTACCCGTTCGTCGCCGTGATGTCGAAGGGAAACTCGATGGAACGCGCGCGGATGATGGCCGCGCTCGGGGCCGAGGTCGTTCTCGTGGACCAGGCGCCGGGGTCGACGGTCGGGCAGGTGTCGGGCGAAGACCTGGCGCTCGTCGAGAAACGGGCGCAGGAGCTTGTGCGCGAACGAAGCGCCTTCCGCGCCGATCAGTTTCGCAATCCCGGGAATGTCCATGCGCACGAACTGCACACGGGCGAGGAGATCTGGGAGCAGTCGGGCGGCAGCGTGGAGGTGTTCGCGGACTTCGCCGGGACGGCCGGATCGTTCGTCGGGTGCGCGAACGCCCTCCGGCGGCATCGTCCGGACATCGCCTGCTGGCTCGTCGAGCCGGAGGGCGCCCCCTATGTGGCCGAAGGCCGCGTGACGAACCCCAATCACCGGATCCAGGGCGGCGGGTATTCGATGGACCTGCCCTTCCTCGACGGCTGCCCAGTGGACGGTTTCCTGAAGATCTCCGACGGGGAGGCCATGCGGACGGCGCGCGACCTCGCGCGGCTCGAAGGGATCTTCGGCGGGTTTTCTGGCGGCGCGAACGTCGCCGCGGCCGCCAGGCTGCTCGAAGGTCCGGCGCGCGGGAAGACCGCGGCGGTCCTGATCTGCGACTCCGGCCTCAAATACATGAGCACCGACCTGTACTGATACAAGCCGGGGCGCGGGCGTGAAAGCGGGCCGGGGGATCCGCGTCATGCAGACGGACCCCCCGGCTCCGGAATCTCCGATGCGAAAGAAGAAGCCCCGCCGGATGCTACTGCCGTTCCTCGTCTTCCTGTTGCGCGAGCCGGCCGAGGACGGAAAGCGTGGAGATGCCGTTGTCCGTCGTGTTCGCCTTGAGGTCGCTTTCGTTCAGGGCCTTGAGGAGCTGGTCCGACGCCGTCTCGACCTTGCTGCCGCACTTGCCGCACACGGCGGCGTTCGATTCGAGGCTGGCGCCGCAGTTGGCGCAGGTGCTCGTCGTTCCTTCGGAAATGCTTCCCGCGCTTCCCGAAGCCCCGGTGGCGGCCGTATTGGCCGTCTTCGAGGACTCTGAAGAGCCCGACGCGCTTGATGCGTTCGACGCTTCCCGTTCTTTCGTCGTTTCCTCGGCGTCCGTGTTGACCCGGAGCGAGTACTTCGTCGCTGACCGGCCTGCGATACTCTGGAGTTCCATTGTCATAAGCGTTGCCTCCTGTCGTCTGACGGTTCTATGAAGCGAGGGCCTCGTCGATTGTGCTCATGAGGCTCGCCATGAGCGTCTGCATTGACGAGGCTCCATCCATATCGGGCGGTTCCGGAGGCGTCCGGCCGTTCTTCGGGCCGCAGACGTCGTTGGAAACCTCGAAATCCCGATTTCCCTTCCGAAGCATACCGCTGATGTTCTTGACTGAACGCCCCCCTTTCGGGACACGGTGCAGGATCTCTCTGTATGTATTCGGCGAAGGGAGGAAATGAAATCGTCAAGGATTCGACCGGTCCGGCTAAGAAATGCAAAGAATCGCAAACGGCCGGCCTCCCGTTCCGGCGCGCTTGCTATACTTCTCGTGAGCGCGCGGACGCGCGCGGGGAGGCGAACGGGATGCGGCGAATTCTCGCGATCGACGACGATGTGGAGCTGTGCGAACTGCTGGCCGCCTTTTTTTCGGGGGAGGGCTTCGATTTTCATGCCGTTCACGACGGGCCGGCGGGCATTCACGAGGCGCTTTCCGGAAATTACGACGCGGTGATTCTCGACGTCATGCTGCCGGGGTGCAACGGATTCGAGGTGCTTCGCGAGATCCGGAGCAAGAGCAGGATGCCCGTTCTCATGCTGACGGCGAAGGGGGAGCACGTGGACCGGATCGTGGGGCTCGAGATGGGCGCGGACGATTACGTTCCCAAGCCGTTCAACACGCGGGAGCTTGCGGCGCGCGTCCGGGCGGTCCTGCGGCGGACCGAAACGAGCTCGGGCGACGGCGGGACCGTGGAGATCGGGGACCTGCTGCTCGACACGAAATCCCGCTCCGTATCGATCGCGGGCAAGCCGGTGGAGTTGACGGGAACGGAGTTCCGGATGCTGGAGCTTCTCATGGTGTCCGCGGGGGAATTGCTGTCGCTCGACAGGATCTCGCGCGAGGTGCTCGGACGACGGCATTCGCCGTTCGACCGCAGCATCGGCGTCCACGTGAGCAACCTGCGCCGGAAGATCGGAACGTACCCGGACGAGTCGGACCGCATCCGCAACGTGCGCGGCGAGGGGTACGTCTTCGTCTATCCGGACCGTCCCGAGTCCGTGAAGGAACGGGAGCCGGAATGAAGCGGCTGTCGCTGTTCTGGAAGGTCTACCTGGGCTTTCTCCTCGCGCTCTTCCTCCCGCTCCTGATCAACGAGGGCATCTTCAGGCTGGAAAAGAACCGCCGCGAACCCCCGCCGCACGAGAACATCGGCAGATTCGTCGAATGGTCCGCCGGGCGTCTGGCCGGGGAAGCCGCAGATCTTCTTGCCCGCGGCGAAGCGGGCGAGCTTTCGGCGCGTCTGGCGCAGGCGGGCTCGATGAGCGGCGCGGAGTTTTCCGTTGTCCGGCAGGGGAAAACCGCATCTTCCCCCGGACCGCGCGAGCCGTCGGCGAACGGGAGCATCTTCGCGACAGCGCCCTTCGTCGTCTCGGGCGACGCGTATCTCCTGTCGGCGCGCTTTTCCCCCTTTCGCGGAAAGCCGCCCTTCCCGCCCCGGCATCCATGGATGCTCCTCATCCCGATGGGAATCGGGGCGATTTTGTGCTTCATCCTCGTACGGCACATCGTGGCCCCGATTCTCGATCTTCGGGAGGCGACGCTGCGCCTGGGACAGGGAAACCTCGGCGCGCGGGCGGGCGGCTCCGTCACCGGGCGCGGCGACGAGATCGCCGACCTCGGAAACGCCTTCGACCGCATGGCCGAACGCATCGAAGACCTGATCACCTCGCAGCGTCGCCTCATGGGCGACATTTCGCACGAACTCCGTTCCCCGCTCCAGCGTCTGGATGTCGCCCTGACGCTCGCGCGGAAGGGGTGCTCGCCGGAAGCCGCCGGCTTCCTGGATCGCGCCGACAGGGAGGCGGGGCGGATGGGCGACATGATCGGACAGATTCTCAAGCTCTCCGAAGTGGAGCTGAATCCGCCGGATACGCTTCAGTCCGTCGTGGACATTCCGGCGCTTCTGGCGGAAGTGGCCGAGGACGCGCGGTTCGAGGGCGGGCGCGACGGCAAGGAAATCGTTCTGGGGACGATTCACGATATGCCCGGGATTCGGGGAGACGAAAACACGCTCCGGAGCGCCGTCGAGAATGTCGTCCGCAACGCGCTGCGCGTGACGCCCTCCGGGACCTCCGTCGAAATAGGGGCGGAACGGAGTGCTGAGGGAATCGTCGTCTCCGTCCGGGATCACGGCCCCGGATTGCCCGAAGGGGAACTCACGCGGATCTTTCGCCCGTTCTACCGCGTCGATACGGTCCGTGACCGCGAGAGCGGCGGCGTCGGACTCGGGCTTGCGATCGCGGAGCGCGCCGTCCGCTGCCACGGCGGAACGATCGCGGCCCGCAACGCATCGGAGGGGCTTCTCGTGGAGATCACGCTGCCGCTCGGCGGAGCGTTCGCGTCTTCGCCCGGTCAGGGGCGCTCCGGGGCGTAGACCGGGAGGCTACTCCCTCTGCGGGTGCTGTTCGATATGGAGGTCCCGGAGGAGCAGCGATATCTTCAGCGTGAAGATGTCCGAAGGGTCCTTCGGATCGAACGAACCGAGTCCGCCGATCTTCTCCAGCCGGTACGACAGCGTGTTCCGGTGAATGCCGAGCCGCCGAGCGACCTCGCCGGGGCATGAAGGGGAGCGGAGCCACTCGCGGAGCGTTTCGTCGAGTTCCGGACTCCATTGCGGCGCGTCGAACAGCTTTGAGAGGTTCTTTCCCGCGTATTCTCTCGCGGCCTCCCTGTTGAGGGACAGGAGAAGATCCTCAAGTTCGAAATCGCCGATATCGTAGATCGACGTGTCCCGCCCGAGCTTTCTGCCGATGTTGACGGCGCGCCACGCGCTCCGGAAGGAGCGTTTGAACTCATCCGGAGCGAAGGCGGGGAACCCGATTCCGATCGATGCCGAATACCCCTTCTCGCGGAGCGTCGCGGCGGCCGTCGTCGCCTTCCCGAGAACCCGTTGCTTCGTCGCGGCGGCGTTTGCGGGACCGGGGATCGTCATGAGGATGAGGTATTTGTCCGACCCGGTGTTCGATACGATGTCCTGGGACTCGTTGAAGATGTTTCGCAGCAGCTTCAAGATAGAGGACTTGATCGTCTGGATCCGCAGTTCCGCGTCGTGGGCGTACTCCTCTTCGGAACGGACGCTGTCCACGACCTTCCCGAACTGGATGATGTCCACGAGCAGCACGATCCGCGGAACGGCCAGGTCGTACCCAAGCCCCTTTCCCTGCGAGAGCAGGACGGTTTCGTTCATATCCTTCGGATCGAAGGATATGGCCTGGTTCATGAGGTTCGAAACCGCGCTCTCGCGAAGATGTGACGTCTCCTGAAGCGCCTTTTCGCGAAGGAAAAGCTCCGCCTCCTTCTGGACGAGGTGCCCGTATTTCCGCACTTCGTCCGGACTTCCCGCGATGCCGACCGTTCCGACGATCTCGTTCCCGAGCCGTATGGGAAGGCAGACGCCGGGGCGGACGCCGAGTTCGCCGGCTTTCTGATCGTCGATGCTCTCCGCCATGCCGCGCCGGATGACGACGATCGAGTGGGCGTGCATCTTCCCGGTGCGGTCCGGATGATTCGAGCCGATGATGATTCCATGATCGTCCGTTATCAGCGTGTCGAAGCCGATGATCGAATGCGTCGTCTCCGCGATGACCTGCGCGTAACTCTCCAGGATATTCATGAGGACC
>CALMZW010000208.1 GCA_937870605.1 uncultured Synergistaceae bacterium | reverse complement strand
GCCGCGGCTTGAACCATCGGGTCGGACCGAGTGCGTCGAGTCGCTTTTGCGCCCGCTTCGTCAGAACGGCCCGCCGCTTTCGCGACGGGCCGTTTATAATGGATGTACAATCCTTCAAAGGAGTGATAGATGTGCAGAATATTCTGAAACAACAGGCGGAGAGCATGAAAGACCTTCTCGCAACGTGGCGACACGAGTTTCACCGGTGCCCCGAACTCGGGTACGAGGAATTCGAGACGACGAAGAAGATCGTCGCGCTTCTCACCGAAATGGGATATGCGAACCTCCGTGTCGGCGGGCGCGAACTCACCACAGGCGTCATAGCCGACATCGATACGGGGCGGCCGGGAAAGAAGATCGCGCTGCGGGCCGACATCGACGCGCTCCCCGTGGCGGAGGAGACCGACGTCCCGTTCCGGTCGGAACGGCCGGGGTTCATGCACGCGTGCGGACACGACGCCCACATCACGATGCTTCTGGGCGCGGCGAAGATGCTCATCGAACATAAGGCGGAGCTGAACGGCTCGTACCGCCTCATCTTCCAGCCCGCGGAGGAAAAGGGGAATCCCGGCGGCGCGGCTCGCATGATCGAAAGCGGCGTGCTCGACGGCGTCGACGCGATCTGCGGGCTGCACATCTGGTCTCCCGTCCCGAGCGGAAAGATCGCCTATCGTGAGGGTCCGACGATGGCCTCGGCGGACTCCTTTCTTCTGACCATCAAGGGAAAGGGCGGACACGGTTCCATGCCGCACCTGTCGGTCGACCCGGTCACGTGCGCGTGCGCGGTCGTGTCGGCGTGGCAGACGATCGTGAGCCGCGAGGTCGATCCGCTCGAGGCCGGAGTGATTTCGGTCGGGGCGATCAATGCAGGGAAGGTGTTCAACGTCATTCCGGACAACGCGTCGATTCTCGGCACCACGCGGACCTTCCGGCCCGAAATCCGCGACTACATCGAGTCCCGGATGAAGACGACGGCCGAGCTCATCTGCGAGGCGATGCGTTGCACGGCGGAATTCGCGTACACCCGCTTCCTTCCGCCGACGGTCACCGATCCGGCGTTCACGAAATACGCCGTCGAGATCGCGAAAGAGATCGCCGGGGCCGAGAACGTCTACGAAATGGCGCCGACGATGGGCGCAGAGGATTTCAGCTATTACCTCGAAAAGATCCCCGGGACGTTCCTGTTCCTCGGGACGGGAAATCCCGAAATCGACGCGACGTACCCGCAACATCACCCGAAGTACAAGGTCGACGACGCCGTTCTTCCGCTCGGCGTGGCCGCCATGTCGGGCATCGCGATGCGCTTTCTCGGCCGGAGCTGAAAGCCGGAAATCATTCCGACGGGAAGGGCAGATCGACCGTTTCGGCATGAGAGGGGGCTTCCCGCCGGGGAGCCCCCTTTTCCTGCATGACGCGGGAAAGCGCCGCCTCGAATGCCCGGATTTCCCCCGTTATGGAGTCTTCCGGGCCCGGGGGATTCCGCGGATACGGGACGAACGGCGGGGGAAGGAACTTCGAGCCTCGCAGCCTGCGGAACGTCGGGATGTCCGGACGGTGTGCGACGATCCGCGACATGATGCTTCCGAGGACGAAACAGTCCGACAGGGACGCGTGCGCATGTGACAAGCGGTTCAACGCTTCTTCGGCATCCCTGATGGCGGGAGGCGCGGGAAAGAGGTCCGCGATGCAGTCGGCCGCTTCCTGAAGTTTGGGCCACTTGGGGACGCCCGGCCGTTTCGGATTCACGATCGCGCAGACATCCGTAAGGCCGCGCATCGAGCACCACCACTTCTGCCTCGACAGCGCCTCCCCGGGAAGGAACGCCGTATCGAACGACAAGTTGTGGACGACGATTCCGTCCGGCTTCAGCCTGTTCCAAAAATCGACGAGCGCTTCGATATCGTCGGGAAAGAACTCCGGATACGCCGCATTCCGCCGGAGAGCGGCGAGACGGGGCGTCGTCAGGCCGTGAACCTGCTCCGTCCTCCAGTCCGGCGTCTCGCGGGGAAAGTAAAAACGGTTGAAGTATCCGAGTATGACTCCCTGCCCGTCGAAGACGATGGACGACGCGGAGACGACCGAGCGGCCGACAAAACCGTTGGTTTCGAAGTCGAGGACTGCGTAGCGGATGGGCGCTCCCTGCTTTCCGTACAGATTCGCGTTGCGGGAAAAGGGGATTCGTCCGCAATGCAACGCGCGTTGCTTTTTCCCCTCCAGGAATTATACCCGCACAGCCGAAAAGAAACACGGAGCATGCGATAATACAAAGAAAGAGAGCATCGGGCTGCGCGGGGAGGGAGAATGGTGATGGCCGGCGGATATGCGGTGAAGGCGCGGAACGCCGTCTTGCGGAGGGATGTACGTATGACCCTCGTCGCCGTCGCCCTGTGTCTCGTGCTGGCCTTTTTGCTCTTCAGCGTCGATCCCTTTCTGACACCCGAGCTGGCGGTTCGGCTTGTCCGAAGTTCCGGCGCCCTTCGCGGCGGAACGACGAACGAGGATTTCGTGCGATCGGCGCTCGCGTCGAACGGGGCTGTCATGTCGATCGGATGGGGAACCGACCCGCTCGAAAACGGAAACCATCTCGTCTATTTCCTGTTTCTCGACGCGCGTGCGCTGCTTCGGGGCTGGTTTTTCGAGCTGGTTCCGGGACGCAGGCTGATCCGCGAGGTCAAGCGATCTCATGGCGGCGCCTATGCCGACGCGATCGACGCGGCTTTTTCCGCGGCCCGGATTCCTCTGCCCGAAGAACGGCTCGTCGCGTTGCGCGTGCAGCGGTCGGAAGCCATGGGACAGGGGCGGACCGTACAGGACGCCGTCAACGAACGCCTCCGCGCCGAAGGAGCGCGAAGCAGCTACGGATGGATCGTCTCCTCGCTTTCCGACGGACGGTGGATCGCCGGGTTTCTCTACGAACCGGCGGTTCCCGAAAAGAGCCCGATGCGCGGTTTCGTGTTCGAAGTGGGGGTCGACGGCGTCATCCGGAGGCTTCCGTTCGATCCGGAACGCCGGTACGAATCCGCGCTGCTGCTTCACGAAGCGGACGGAACGCCAATACCCGAACGGCTCCGTCGGGAGAGCCGCTCTCACGGGGCGACCGATCAGTATGACCGCATCGACGCCTTCCTGAAAGAGACGCTCCGATATTACGGAAACAGCGCAAATGACCTGACCGCGCGGCTGGGACGCCCTGCCTCCAGCCGGACAAAAACACAGAATGCGGGAAACGACGCGTCCTTCGCGCCCGTTCTCGTATCGCTCTCGTACCGGGGGCTTCGCGCCGGCGTCTATCGCTGGCCCGACCACGAAATGCTCGCGTATCTGGATATTTCGTCCGCGGACTATCCTCTCGGCGGATCGATCCGAGTGGGAATGGACTCGCGCGCGGTCCGATCCGCGCTCGGGGAGCCCCATCGCATCGAAGACAACGCCCTCGTCTATACGGACATGAAAAACAACTACGATTTCGTCTTCAGGCTGGACGCGAAGGGCGTGATCCGCGGCATGGAGCTGGTGCTCTACGTGGACTGACGGCTTAGAGGCGGACAAGCTCCATGGCGATGAGAATGATGACGATCCATTCGAGAACGGTGGAGCGCTTGGAGTCGATTTCATTCTCCATCAGCTCGTAGGCGTCCTTCATGGAGGCGAGCTTTTCGTCGATCTTCGCGAGCCAGGTCTGCGTCCGGAAGATCCGGAGCGCCCTCGTGTAGATCTGCGCGTAGTACACGTCTTCCGTGACCCGGACCGATGTCGTGAGGTGGTCCGTCATCAGCCGCGTCTCGAGGATCAGTTTCATGCCCCGGCGGGCGAGGTTGCTCCAGCGGCTCGAGAAGAGCGCGGTGAGGAAGGGCATCGGGGTGTCCATATCGCGGTACAGCCCCTGTAGCTTCGCGGTGAGGGTCTCGTCGTAGTAGCGCGCCTCGAGGACCTGCACCACGGCGTATTCCAGCAGGAGCAGGATGTCGGCGGCCTCCTTGCGGTCCACGATCAGCGCGTTGTCGTAATTCAGCAGGACCAGTTCGTCATCCGAAAAGGAAAACGCGTTGTCCGCCATCATATCGGTCTGCTGGCGGCTGACGGGAGCGCGCTCCCCGAGAAGCATGCTCAGAAGCGTGGGGTAGTTCCGGAATGTATCGAAGGAGACGGGCTCGTCGGTGTCCTTCAGGATATAGAACGTGTATTCCTCCTGAAAGTCGGCGAAACCGTGCTGTCGCGTCAGACAGGCGCCGATCCCGTGAATGATCTGCTCGATCTCCCAGTCCAGCATGCGGTCGATCTCCGGGTCGGGGTCCATCGAAAGCGCGGTTTCGGTGAAGGCGGAAAGTTCCAGGTTTCGGACCGGAACCCGCATGATGAGGCAGACGACGCCGACGTCGAAAAAGTGCGCCGACAGATCGAAGACGATCCGGCCGGAGGACGTCACCCACGCCCGGGGTCCGAGGTCGACCGCCACGGGCGGATTGACCAGCTCGATCGATTTCGTCTCGACCCGGACCAGCGACTGGCGAACGGGCAGACGCCCCGCGAAAACATCCGGCGGCAACGTATCGAGTCGAATCTCATCCGCAACGTCGTACATTTTCATATGAACAATCTCGCCGGTTCGTATCTGCATGGCCTGCCTCCCTCTTTTTCGTATGCAGGGATACTTTACACCAAATGGAAGGGAAAACACACCCCGCGATGTGTATAATGTGGCTTGCGGAGAAAGCCCGCAAAGACGACAGACCATTTTCGCCCCAAGAAGGAGCGTTGCATCCGGTGAAAACGGAACGAATTCCCCCCGAACGCGGGTGTTTTCCCGCATATCGCATCGCGGCGGGGGAGCGACTCGACGTGTTCATGATCGACCTTCCGATACCGCTTCCGGGTATGGAGCATCAGATCACGGCGTGGCTCCTGCGCGACGGCGGAACGGGCTGGACGGGTCTTGTCGACCCCGGGCCGACCTCGACGGCGCCCGGCCTCGTCCGGACGCTTCGATCGCTCGACGTCCGGAGCGTGGACACGCTCCTGGCGACGCACGTGCATCTCGATCATTCGGGCGGGACGGCCGCATTCCTGAGGGACTTCCCGGGGTGCGGCGTCTATGCGCCTCCCCGGGGGCGGCCGCATCTCACGCAGCCCGAAAAGCTCTACGAGGCGAGCGTCGCGACGCTGGGAGCGACCGTGATCGACGCCTTCGGACGCCCCGGGATCGTGGACCCGCACGCGTTTCTCGACGCGTCGCCGGTCCGCGAACTGGAGATTCTTCCCACGCCCGGACATGCCTCCCATCACGACGCGTTCGTCTATCACGCTTCCGCGGGATCGCTGCTCTTTCCTGGGGAAGCGGCGGGCGTGGCGCTGACGCGTCTGGTCGCCGATCTGTGGATTCCGCGCGAAACGCTCGGGCGCTTCCCGAACGGAGAAGTCCCCGCCGGTTTCCGGTATCAATACCCGGGGACGCCGCCCCGTTTCGAATACGATATCTACCGGAGATCCGTCGAACTGCTGCGGCGACGCGAATACGCGCTGATGTGCTATAGCCATTACGGATGGACCGAAGAGCCGGCGAGCGATCTCGATCGCCTCCTGGACCAGATGGAGTTGTGGAAGACGGTCACGGCGGAAGAGAGCCGCGCGGCTTCCTCATACGGAAACGAGGACCGGGAAATCGTCGAACGAATCGCGCTCCGGCTGCGGGACGAGGATCCCCTGATCGCGGCCGTTTCGCTTTTCGATGCGGGAAACAGGGTGAAGGAAGCGTTCTTCCTGCGAAACAGCATCCTGGGGTTCCTCGGATACATACGCGGTACCGGAGAATCATGCGGAGGTCGTTGAAGAATCATGTGGCGTGAGCGGTTTGGTTGGGGTACAATTCAGAGACGGCGTACTACCATACTTTCTGCGCGGGCGGATGATCGAAGGAGGCAGGCATGAAAAGAAAACTGTTCGGTTTCATTATGAGCTGTGCGTTCCTGTTCGGGCTGTCGGCTGTTTCGTGGGGGGCGGTCCGACCCGCAAGCGCTCCAACGCCCGCGAACGAGGCGACGGAAGTCGTGTGCAACACGACGATCAAGTGGACGGGAACGGACACAACGGCCAGCGATGACGTCACGTACGCCATCTATCTCGGCACGAACGAGAGCGCGCCGGCGTATCTCGGGAGCATCCGGACCGTGTCCCAGGATCTCACGAATCCGACGTTCGAGTATGCGCCCCCGGTCAAGCTTCTTCCCCTGACGACGTATTACTGGAAGATCGTGACGAGCGACGCCTACGGCAACGTCGCCAACAGTCCCACATGGGTCTTCATCACGGGAAACACCTTCCCGGACAATCAGTACGAGCCCTATCCGGCCACCGACCCTTCGCCGGATCACGGCGCCGTCTATGTCGCAAAGAACGCGGTCCTTTCGTGGACCGGCAAGGACCCGAACATTATCGGCGGCGATACGTCCGTGAAGCTGTACTACGAGGTCCGGCTCGGGACGAGCCTCGCCGACATGCCGATCGTCACCTCGTCGGGAAAGGGCGGAACCATCAGCGTCAACCAGTACGTCCCGACATCGCTTGCGGCCAACACGAAGTACTACTGGCAGGTCAACTCGATCAACTCCTACGGACTTCGGACGAACGGACCGGTCTGGGAGTTCACCGTGACGCACGACCCGTGGAACGACCCGAGCGGCGGCGCATCGGAGGGCTGCTCGGCCGCGTCGTTCGCGCCGCTCTCCCTGTTGCTTCTGGCGCCGTTGTTCCTTTTGAGAAGGAAATAGACCGGAACGGCCGGAACGCGGCGATTTTCGAGCCTTCGGGGCGGCGCAATCGCCCCGAAGGCTCTTTTCCGTTCCCGGGCCACATGTCCGGGCAGACTCCGAAAGGCAGGGAACAGACATGGACTTTTTTATCCAGACCGTCGCCGCGCTGACCGTAAAGCAGGCTGCGATGCTTCTCGTCGGGATGGGACTCATCTACCTGGCGATCGTGAAGGAGTACGAACCCGCGTTGCTGCTTCCGATGGGGTTCGGGGCGCTTCTCGTGAATATCCCGTTTTCGGCGGCGCTGACCCACACCGTGGGCGGCGCGGCGCAGGAAGGGGCGCTCAGCTTTCTCTTTCAGGCCGGGATTGCGACGGAACTCTTTCCGCTCCTCATCTTCATCGCCGTCGGCGCAATGATCGACTTCACGCCGCTCTTTCAGTATCCTGTCGCTTTTCTCTTCGGTCTGACAGCGCAGGCCGGAATTTTCCTGACTATGGGACTCGCTCTTCTTCTGGGCTTCGACATCAAGGAGGCGGCGTCCATAGGAATCATCGGCGCAGCGGACGGTCCGACGTCGATTTACGTCTCGGCGCGGTTCGCCCCGCATCTCCTCGGTCCAATTTCCGTCGCCGCGTATTCCTACATGGCGCTTGTCCCGCTGATCCAGCCGCCGGTCATCCGCCTGCTGACCACCCCCAGGGAACGGGCGATCCGGATGGAGTACACGGACCGCAAGGTTTCCAAACGGGCGAAGATCCTCTTCCCGATCATCGTAACGCTGCTTGCCGGGTTTATCGCCCCGGCGTCGGTTGCGCTCATCGGCTTCCTGATGTTCGGCAACCTCCTTCGCGAGAGCGGCGTCGTGGATCGTCTCGCCAAGGGCGCGCAGAATGAACTGGCGAACATCGTCACGATCCTGCTCGGGCTTGCGATATCGGTGACGCTGGACGGAGAGCGCTTCCTGCAGACGTCCACGATGATGATCCTCGGGATGGGGCTTGTGGCGTTCGTTCTCGATACGGCCGTCGGCGTGCTTTCGGCGAAATTCCTGAACCTTTTCATGCGCGTGAAGGTCAATCCGATGATCGGCGCGGCCGGAATTTCGGCGTTCCCGATGTCGGCGCGCGTCATCCAGACCATGGCGGCCAAGGCGTCGATGAACAACTTCATTCTGATGCACGCGGTGGCCGCGAATGTCTCGGGGCAGATCGGGTCCGTCCTTGCCGGAGGGCTGCTGCTCGGCTTTCTGGGCGGTCACTGAGCGGCTGATACGGAGAAGAAAGAAGGAACGCATGCGGGGAGACCAGCTATCAAAAGTCAAGGGGATAGGTAAGAAAAAGTAGCGAGAAG
>CALMZW010000207.1 GCA_937870605.1 uncultured Synergistaceae bacterium | reverse complement strand
AAATAAAGGAAGAGTTTACAACACTGAGCGGTATTCCTGTTGATCGTCTCTATACTCCGGAGAACCTGAAGGATTTCGAGTATACGCGAGACTTGGGATTTCCCGGAGACTACCCCTTTACGCGGGGCGTACAGCCGACGATGTATCGCGGAAAGCACTGGACCATGCGTATGTACGCCGGTTTTTCGACTGCCGAAGAGTCGAACAATAGGTACCGGTATCTTCTTTCGCAAGGATCCAGCGGGCTCTCTGTTGCCTTTGACCTTCCGACACAGATAGGGTACGACTCCGACCATCCGATGGCGCAGGGGGAATGCGGCAAGGTAGGCGTCGCAATCGACAGTCTGGCGGACATGGAAATCCTTTTCGGAGGAATTCCGTTGGACAAGGTGTCGACATCAATGACGATCAACGCCCCTGCAAGCGTCCTTCTGGCAATGTATATCTGCGTCGGAGAGAAACAGGGAATTTCCATGAACAAACTTTCCGGCACGATTCAGAACGACATTCTGAAAGAGTATATCGCACGCGGAACGTACATATTTCCTCCCAAGCCGTCAATGAGACTCATTACGGATATATTCGCCTTCTGCAGCCAGAATGTGCCGAAATGGAACACGATCTCTATTTCCGGATATCACATCCGTGAAGCCGGGAGCACCGCGGTGCAGGAAGTCGCGTTTACTCTCGCGGACGGCATCGCCTATGTAGAAGCGGCGCAAAAAGCCGGACTCGATCCGAACGTATTCGGAAGACGTCTGTCTTTCTTCTTCAACGCCCACAACAATTTCCTTGAAGAAGTGGCGAAATTCCGCGCGGCTCGTCGTTTGTGGGCGAAGATCATGAAGGAGCGCTTCAAAGTCACCGATGAGCGCGCGCAAATGTTGCGGTTTCATACCCAGACCGCAGGGTGCACGCTCACGGCGCAGCAGCCCGAAAACAATATCATTCGTGTGACGCTTCAGGCGCTCGCCGCGGTGCTCGGTGGAACGCAATCTCTTCATACCAACAGCATGGATGAGGCGCTTGCCCTTCCGACCGAAAAGAGCGTCGGAATAGCCTTGAAAACACAACAGGTCATTGCGTTCGAGTCCGGCGTCACCGACACCATAGACCCATTCGGAGGAAGCTATCTCATTGAAGCGCTTACGGATGAAATCGAACGTCAGGCTTTCGAATACATCAAGACGATTGACGAACTGGGCGGCATGCTTCCGGCCATTGAAAAGGGCTATGTGCAAAAGCAGGTGCAGGACGCGTCGTACGAATATCAGCTTGCCGTAGAAAAGAACAAAATCACCGTTGTCGGCGTCAACCAGTTCCAGGCCGAAGACGAAAAGAAAGATCTACAGCTTCTTCGTGTCGATGCCGCTGTCGGAACGAGGCAGATCCAAAAGCTTCAGGAAATGAAGCAGCACAGAGACAATATTCTTGTCAACGATAATCTGGCGAAAATCCGAAAAGCGGCGCTCGACGAATCGGAAAACCTCATGCCCCACATTATCGAAGCCGTTCGAAGCTACGCCACCGAAGGCGAAATATGCGGCGTGCTCCGTGAGATCTTTGGAGAATACAAAGAGAATATTATCCTTTAATGCGAGAGGAGAGAAGACCGCCCATGAAAGATAGAAAAATTCGTGTCATCGTCGCAAAACCGGGTCTCGACGGACATGATCGGGGCGCGAAAGTCATTGCGCGCGCATTTCGCGACGCCGGAATGGAAGTCATCTATACGGGGCTCCGACAGACTCCCGAGCAGATTGTCGAAACGGCCATTCAGGAGGATGCCGACGCGATAGGAGTCAGCATTTTGTCCGGCGCCCACGAGTTTTATTTCGCACGTATCATCGAGCTTCTTCGGGAAAAAAAATCCGATGATGTTCTCGTCTTCGGAGGGGGCGTCATTCCCGATTCCGACGTGCCGAAGCTGCATAGCCTCGGTGTTTCCGCTGTTTTCGGACCGGGGACGCCGACGGGAGAATGTGTTTCCTGGCTGCAGGCGACGGTGCAGAAGAAACGCGAAGAAGAACAGGGAGAGAGTATCCCTTCGTGAAGAAACTGAGTGAAGGAGTTCTCCGCGGGGATCGTCGCTCAATCGCACGAGCCATTACTCTGATTGAATCCGGAGGCGCCGACGCGGAGTCTTTGATGCGTGATTTGTACCCGAAAACGGGACGAGCGCATGTGATCGGAATAACCGGGAGTCCCGGTTCCGGCAAGAGTACGCTCGTCGACAAACTGATATCGGAGTATACGAAACACGGGAAACGCTGTGGCGTTATCGCCGTCGACCCTTCAAGCCCCTTTTCCGGCGGAGCGATCCTTGCCGATCGCATACGAATGCAGGGTCACGCGGAGAATCCGAATGTTTTCATCCGGAGGATGGGTTCTCGCGGCGCTCTCGGAGGAATCAG
>CALMZW010000206.1 GCA_937870605.1 uncultured Synergistaceae bacterium | reverse complement strand
CCGATTCCCGAAGGCGGGCATAGTTGTCCTCCGTGATGCGGCCGAAAAAGATGTCGAAGGTCGCAGCCGTCAGCGCGCCCTTCGACACGGCGCCCGTTCCCGATAGCGACTCCACGAAGAGGGATGCGGCCTGGAGTTCCTCCATCTCCTCGACGAGCTGGATCCGGCGCTTCTCCCAGAGCGTCAGACGTTCCGCCGTGGATCGGATTCCCGAACGGGCCTCGTCGAGCGGCAGAAGTTCCGTCGCCTTGCCGAAATCGGGTTGGGGAAGCGGCTCGCCGGCCGTGTCCCACACGCAGCGGAGCTGTCCCAGGACTTCATCGTAGGGGTTGTCCCGTCCGGAGCGGACGCGCGAAAGCGTCGCGCGGTCCGCCATAAGCAGATCGAGGGGAACCGGCTGAAAATGTCCGGTTGCGAGAAGATGGAGCGATACATTCTCGACGGAGTTCCGCGGTCCGACGAGGGTGACTCCCGCCATTCGGACGATGCTCATGCGGTCGCCTCCCCGGCTTCGAGTTCGCGCGACAGGAAGCGATGCGCGGAGGAGCGGTCGAGACGATAGCGCACGTCCTCGATGATGGTGACGATGTCGCGGATTTCGATTTCGAGCAGCGTCAGCCACGCAAGAACGACGTGAATCCCAGGAGCGCCGCAGTTGCGTACATTTGCGGCCGTACGCCGGATGAGACGATGCATGGATGCTTCCATCGCCGTTTCATCCGCCGCGCTGCGTTTTGTCGGGATTCCCGAGAAGACCGCCGCATAGTGCGATGAATTGATCAGGGAACGGAAGGCCTCGGGGGATTCCGCGCGGGCGAGCGCGGAGAGAAAGCGGAACGGCGTCCGGTATCTCAGACGAAGCAGCCGCCCGATGATCTCCTCCGGCGGGAGTCCGAAGAAGCGCCTGGCCCGGTAGATCCAGTAGATGTTCAGAAGATCCGCCTTTGCGCCGAAGAGGCGGAGGACCTGTCGCTTTTCTTCGCCTCCGAGCGGCGCGAAGGAGGCCGCAAGCGCATCGAGAACGAACGTATCAACGGCCATTTCCGCGGAGAAGAGCGTTCCGCCGGAGGCGTGCATCCGCCGGAGGGGTTCCTTCAGGACTTCATGGAAGGGGGAACCCGACAACGCCGCCAGCGCTTCGTCCGTTGACCCGGCCGCGAGCAGGCGGTCTCCGTCTCCGGACGTCAGCGGCACGTGCGCGACCATGCGCCGCAGGATTTCCCGCGATCCTCCCCCCGCCTGGACGTATCGGAGAACCCGCTTGATCACATCCGCGTCGAAACGGGCCTTCCAGGAAAGGAGGATTCTTTTTCGCACCGGATCGACGTAATGGAGAAACGGAAGCATCCTGATAAAGGGAACAAGGGAAAGTCGCGCCTCGAGGTCCGTTCGGTGAAGCTCCTCGGGGTGCGTATCGCGGAAGATCTCGCGGTATCCTTCGGTTTCGGACAGGCGGCGTGCTATATCTCCGACGGTGTCGCAGCGAAGCAGCTCCAGAAAAAGCCCGTCGGTCATCAGCAGGCCCGAAAGGGTCCGCGCCTTGACGGTGATTGCGGCCCGCAGCCCGAAGGACGGAGTATTCATCGCCGCGAGCTCTTCGATTTCGACGAAACGGCGATTTCGAGCGCGAGCGAGGCGACGACGGCATCGACGCGCTCGCGAAACCTGTCTTCCATCCGGGAACGCTCGCGCGCGCCGAGTTGCAGGATCTGGGCGGCCTCGGCTTCGCCCGCTGTCCGGGCGGTTTCAACGGTCGTTCGCGCCTGTTCCCGCGCTTCCGCAATGCGCGCCTCCCGGTCGCCGGCGAAGCGCCGCCTGGCTTCCTGACGTCTGGAAGCCGCCATGCGTCGGGCCTCCTCGAGCAGGGCCACGGAATGGTCTTCCGCGGCGATCAGCGTGGACAACACCTCCTGGAGGTTCATTGCTTCCGTTTCGCCTCCTTTTTCCGAAGCAACTTCTGCGCGGTCTTCATTCGGACGAAATCCTCGCGTTCCGCTTCTTCCAGCGCTCCGGCGATTCGCGCCATATCGGCCCTGAGATCCGGAATCACGACTTTCTCGAGCGCATTGACCCTGCGCAATGTCTTGCGGATGTGAACTGCAAGGCGATATACGCTCGTTTCCACCTCCGCAAGGCGCGCGATGAGGGAACAGACCTCGCGGGCGCGAAAGAACGCCATATCGAGCGATGCGGACGTTCCATACCAGGAATAACAGGGGAAAGGATCCGGAGATACGGGATCCACGTCGGGAATTTCGGCTCCCATCACCGCATGGAGCCGGACTGTGAAGCTTGTGGTTTCCGGCACGGAGCGGGCGATGTCCTCCACCGTATCGAGGCCGAGGGAAAGACCGGCCGTTTGAAGGCCCGCATAGGCTTTTTCAAACAGGCGTCGCGTCGTTCGCTGGATTTCCGCAGCCTCGTGAATGCGGCGGGACAGCTCTATCATGAGCACCTGGCGTTTCTGCTCGAGGATGTCGTGTCCCCGGACCGCGAGTACGAACGCCGCAGCGGTTCTGACGAGCGCGCCCCGGGTTGGCGGTGTATTTTTCCGCATTGTTTTTCCCTCCCGTTTCTACGCGCATTATACTCCG
>CALMZW010000205.1 GCA_937870605.1 uncultured Synergistaceae bacterium | reverse complement strand
GGATGAGATCACCCCTGCAACTTCTGGATCATGTTCCGGATGTCGTTCGGAGCCTCGACTCCTTCGATGTTGATTTCCCATCCTTCCGTTCCGGCCGTCGCGACCCTGATGCGCCCGATGTCGAGCATCCGGTTCACCAGGCTCTGCTGGACGTCGATCGTCTTGATGTCCCGGATCTTGACCTCGGTGGAGTTTCGCGAGAGAAGGCCTGTTTCGAGCGTGAGCTCGTCGTTCCTGATCGTAAGCAGGGTTGACTGTCGGATGACGAACGCATAGCCGATCGGGAGCAGTCCGAAGAGCACGACCCACAGCCACCAGAGGCCCGGTTTGTACCACACAAGGGGCAGAATCAGGATACAGAGAAGGAAGAGATGCCAGCTATACTTCCATGAGGGACGAATTGCCTTTTCCGTAAAGGAATCCATGTCGCATACACCCTTTCGTTCAAGATCAGATCCGTCCACCGCCGGTACGGGTCCGGTGCCACGTTTCGATAGAATCCTGATACAGCCAGATCAGAACGGAGCAAATCATGGCGACCGCAAAAACCACGCGCGCCGCAACGCCTCCGGCGTCCACGCTCGCGCCGACGAGGCTCAGAACCGCCATTCCGGGCAGGCGTCCGAGAAGGCACACGGCGACGAGCCGACCGATCGGAAATCGCGACAGCCCCGCGACGAAACAAATCGCGTCGTCCGGAAGCGCCGGCAACAGGAAGAGCAGAAAGTATCCGAAGAGCCCCCCGCCGTCGATCAGGTATTCAAACTTGTCGAATACTCTGTTCCCCGCCATGCGGACGACGAACGGACGGCCGAGGAGGCGGCTTGCGCCGATCGCCAGGAAGGAACCGACGCCCAGGCCGATCATCGTGAGCGCGAGTCCATTCCAAAAGCCGAAGAGCATGCCGCCCAGCAATCCCGTTATCTGTCCCGGAATCGGCGCGAAAAAGACCTGGGCGCACTGCAATCCCATGAACGCCGGAATTCCGGCCGCTCCCAGCGAATCAAACGCCTCCCGCAGCCGGCGAACGCCTTCTTTCCAGTTGGAGCTTCCGAGGTCGGCGAGCAGCGAACGGGTCGATTCGGGAAGAAACGGGTGCAGGCCGCGATAGACGGCCCAAAGGATCAGGGAAAGAAAAACGGCGGCTGCAATCACCGTCGCCAGTGACAGAAACCGCCGCCGCAGATCCTTCGGATTCAGCTTCCACATCAAGCGGTCGTCTCAATCCGCCTTGGAGAACGGGTTACTTGACTTCCTGCCAGCTGCTGAGGTACTTGCACGGAGCCACGTTTCCGGTGGAGGCGGTGTCTTCGAGAATCTCCGCGTGGACGAGCTTGACGCTCTTGTTTTCCAGATAATAGACTTCCGCGAGCATGGAGTTGTTCTTCGTCCAGCCCTTGTAGAACACCTTGACGCGGGCCTTCATGAGATCGCCGTCCTGGGCCGGTTCCTTTTCGTATTCCACCTTGGCCTTTTCCGCGCTGGCGGTAGGATGGACGCACCCCAGAAGCTCATTCTGGGCGAACGCGAGGAAATCGAACGCGGCGAAGGCGGCCGTAGATGTCAGAAGCAGCGCGGCGACAACGAACAACGACAGAAGATGCTTTTTCATGAACAATCACTCTCCCTATGGATGATGTGAAACATGCTATCCGTCACGGAAGCGACGGATCCCGCAACCACAAAGGACTGGCGTATCTTTTGGCCTACCCCCTCCCTTTCGGTTCCTGACGCTTCGTATTCGAAAATCGAAGGTTGCGGAAATCCCATGTGTTTCCTTTGAAAATTGTAGAGCAGCCGGGGAAGGAATTCAAGGAGCATCGCGAACTTGAGAAATATTGGCGAATACGCATGGACCCTCGGGGCGGGTGATATGATTCCGGACAGTATTCTTTCAGGGGGCGATATGATGCGGCGATTTCTGTTGTGCGCGTTCCTGTCTCTGTGGACGGTTTCCGGGGCATGGGGAGGGGGCGTTCCGTCCCGCTCGTTCGATGTCGTCGTCGTCGGGGGCGGCGCGGGCGGGTGCGCCGCGGCGATCCAGGCCGCGAGGCTCGGAATGCGCGTCGCGATTCTCGAGGAGTCCGACTGGATCGGCGGGCAGATGACCGGAGCGGCCGTCTCGACGATGGATGACGTCGGCCGGACGCGGACGGGGATCTACCGCGAATTCACGGAACGCGTCCGTGCGCGGTACGCCGCGCTCGGACGGAGCGTCTCGACGTGCTACTGGGGCCCGGACACGATCGCGTTCGAACCCGCAGCCGGGCAGGATGTCCTGCGGTCGATGATCCGGGAGATCCCGGCTCCCGGATCCGTGACGATCGAGACCGAAACGCGCGTGACGCAGGCCCGGCGCGAAGGAAAACGACTCGTCGCCGTCACCGCCGTGCGTGACTTCCGTCCCACGGAATACCGCGCCGCCGTGTTCGTCGACGCGACCGAGTGCGGCGACCTGCTGCCGCTCGCCGGAGCCCGGTATCGCGCAGGGAACTCCGTATCCCCGGATATCGACATGGACGCGAACATCCAGGACATCACCTACGTCGCGGTGATCCGGAAATACGAATCCCCATCCGCGGCGGACGCGACCGCAGCCGCCGCGCCGCCCCCCGGGTACGATGCCATGCTCCCGAATTTCCGCAAGGTCGTGACGCGCGACGGGAACCGCTGGCCCGGGAAATATCCGTTCGACGTCGTGAGCCACAACGCCTACCGCGGCCTTCCCGATCCCGGCAACCCGCTCCCCGCAGACAGCGGAACGCCGTCAACCTGGCCGAACATCACGAAAACCGGCGTGAACTGGGCGAACGACTGGCCCGGCCGGGGCGGCGAGGTTCCGGGGCTCACGGTCCGGTATCTCGAGGATCGCCTTTTCCGCAAGCTCGCCGACCGCGAGGCGCTTCTCAAGACGCTCGGCTTCCTGCTTTATTTCCGTTCGGAACTCGGACAGACGGACTGGTCCGCGGACGATTCGCAGGGGTACAGCGGCCGTTCGACGACCGCGTGGGACGTCTGGCCCGTCACGAAGGACGCGTTCGCGGCCGCGCTGCGCCACATCCCCCCGTTTCCGTACGTTAGAGAATCGCGAAGGCTGGTCGGACTCGACACGCTGCGGAACGCGGACATCGTCCGCGCCGACGGACGCGCGCTCAAAAACTACCCGACCGCGATGGCGCTCGGAGAGTACCCCGTGGACATCCACGGCGCGCACCTCGACCGCTTCATGGAGCATGATCTCGGCGAATCGGCCGCGTCGTTCCCGAACGGATGGGAGCCGAGCCGGGGCGTCTTCCAGCTGCCGTTCGGCGTCTTCGTCCCCGAGACGGTCGACGGCCTTCTCGCCGCAGAGAAGAACATCTCCGTCTCGCGGCTCGTGAACGGCGCGATCCGGCTGCAACCGGCCGTCATGCTCGCCGGGCAGGCCGTAGGAACGATCGCCGCCTGCGCCGTACGAAAGGGGTGCGAGGTCCGCGACGTTGCGCCGATGGACGTTCAGCTGCGCCTTCTCGACGCGGGGAGCCGCCTGTCGATGGAGACGTTCGCCGACGTTCCCGAGGGAGGCGCGGAATGGAAGGCCGTGCAGTTCGCGACGCTCTACGAACTCCTGCCCGGAATGACGCGCGATCTGTACGCGCCGTCGCTTCCGATGACCGGACGACAGACGCGCGTTTTCGCCGAACGCCTCGCTGGGGCGTTTCCGAAGCGCTTCCGCACTCCCGGCCGTACGGCTGATTTCGCGTCATTTCCCGATGTCGGCTCGTTCCGGGCGCTGCTTGCGCGTCTCGCGATTCCCGAAGGACGCGACATTCCCCTGCCGGACGGAGTTCGTGACGCCGATGCGCTCACGCGAGGCGGGGCTGTGCGGATACTGCTGAACGCGCTTCGCTGAGGAACGGCGAAGGCGGCGCGGCGCTGTGGGGAAGCAGGTCAAGCGTGGGAGGAGAAGCCGACCGGTTTCCCCTCCCACGCGTTGTTTTCGCTCCCGGAAGGAATCACGCCGGCAGCGTCTCTTCCGGCAGCGGCGGGAGGACTCGCAGCTGCGTGTGCGCGGAGAAGCTCCGTCCGGCGACGTCCCTGCCGCCCAGATGGAAGTCGGAAAGGCACGGAACGGCCGCTTCCGTGAGCTCCCTGACGCGGAAACGCACGGTCCAGCCGTCGCCGTCCGAGCGTAGCGAGCGCAGCGAGCCCGTGACGGGCGCGGCCCAGAGAGAGTGAGGAAGTCCCTCCTGCCCCATCCGGATCGAGCGTTCGTCGGGCATTCCGGCGCACGGGAACCGCACGGCCAGTTCGCCCGACCGGTCGCCTTTGACGAGCGACGCGGCGTCGCAGAAGGCGCCTGAGGGGGCGAAGGGGCGGAGGACGTCGTCGAGTCCGCGTTCCGCGTCGGCCGTCACGCGCGCCGCCCATTCGTTCAGGAGCGCCCGCGCCTCGGAATCGTTCCCGGCGTCGAAGAGGACGCGCGCCCGTGACCTTACGCCGGATTCCTCCGCGGCCGCGGCCGCCTCGAACGAGACGATCCACTCGCCGAGCGGTCCGCACGCGTCGTCCCACCTGAGATCGACGGTCGTCTGGCGGCGCCTGACGCGCTGCCGGCCGCCCCCGTCCGCGTCGAGGAGATCGGGCTTCGCGGCGCAGTGCGTCTCGAGCTCAGCGGCGGGATCGTCCATCGGTTGCAGCGGCTCCGGAACGGTCGTGATTCCGGCGTGAAGCGGGAGGAACGGCGACGAGCACGGGCGTCCCTGCGCCAGGAAGAGCCGCGTCAGTTCGGGGCGGTCGTCGAGTTCGGCGATCAGTCCTTCCACGGTGGCCCCGGTGCAGATTCGGCGTTGCGGCGTAAAGTGCGGCGATCGTCCGGCGAACGGGACGCGCCGGTCGTCGGGCGTGCCTTCGTAATGCGTCCGGAGAATCGCCGCGACGTCTTCCCGGCTCACGATCCGGCCGGGACGGACGCCGAACGGCAGGTCGTCGTCCGCGCCCCACTCGCGTCCCGTCAGAAGCCGCAGTGCATGCCGGTGCCGGAGGGTGTTGACGTCCTTCCGCCATCCGGAGGGATCCTGGAAGGCCCGGGCGAAGTCGAAACGCTCCGGCGACGCGTCGTCGGAACCGCACCAGCCGCGGGCGCGGGCGTACTCCATGAGCCCGTCGGACATCCGGAAGCGGTGCGTCGCGAGATCGCCCGCGCGGATCGTGTAGTGGTTCGGAATGAAGGCGGCTTCGTCGTCGCGGACGCGGATCGCGCAGAAACGCCGTCCCATGACGATCTGAAGCATCCACGCCTCGTTCGCGTCGGCGATGATGTATGTCCGTCCTGACCCCCGGTAGCCGTAGCGGTCGAGAAGCTCCACGGCGATGTCGACGCCGTGCGCGGACGATGTCGCGCGTTCGGCCAGGATGCGCCGGAGCGCGTATTCGATTCCGCCCCGGATCAGATCCGGCTCGTTGTCGAGGCGGGAATCGCGGCAGCTGTCCGTGACGATGCAGACGCCTCGTTCATTGACGAACGAGTCTGCGTTCGAGAGGCCGCGTTCGCCCCGAACCTCGGTCCAGAAGAACCCGAGCGTTTCGGAAGTTTGCGGAACCCGGGCCGAGCAGTCCTCTGCGACGATCACCGCGCCGTCTGCGTGCGTCCGCGCGGGGACGACGCCGTGCCGGACGAGGATCAGCCCCCCGTCGTCCTCGACGTGCCCGACGACGACGCGCCCCGTCGGGGATACATCTTTGCCGAGAACGAGAC
Organism: uncultured Synergistaceae bacterium; assembly: GCA_937870605.1. GTDB lineage: Bacteria > Synergistota > Synergistia > Synergistales > Aminobacteriaceae > CALFXN01. The sequence continues at coordinate 113 of CALMZW010000205.1, read as the reverse complement.
CGCTGCACGCGAACGCCTTTCGCGCCGACAGGGCGACCGCGGCAAGAAGACACAGGAACATCCACATCGAAAACACCCCTCTCGAAATAACGGTGGAGAAAAACAGGGATCCG
>CALMZW010000204.1 GCA_937870605.1 uncultured Synergistaceae bacterium | reverse complement strand
TGTGTGGAGCCTTTCCTCCGCCGGGAAGGACGTCATAGAGGGACTTGTCCGCGGCGTCGTTTTTGTGGCGTACATCGCCGGCATCGGTATGTGGCAGGATATACGGCAGGTGTTTCGCTACCACGGCGCGGAGCATAAGACGATCAACGCATTCGAAAACGGTTCCGAGATGACGTCCGAGTCGGTTTTGGGGTATTCGAGAATCCACCCTCGTTGCGGAACATCCTTTCTGCTCATAGCCATAGTTGTCAGCATCATCGTGTTTTCCGTCGCGGGGCACGGCGGGCTGCTATGGAGAATAGGCTCGAGAGTCGTTTTGTTGCCTGTTGTCATAGGCGTCTCATACGAGATCATAAAGGGGGCCTCCCGTTGCGGCAGGATCGGGGCGTTGCTGATAGCTCCGGCGCTTCTCCTGCAGTATCTGACGACGCGAGAGCCGTCAAGGGAGCAGGTTGAGGTCGCGATACGTTCCCTTGAAATTGCGCTGGATACGTCGTTCTCCCGAACCCCGGATGAACGAATGAACACGCAGAGCGAGGTGCCTGATGAACATCGAACCGAAGCTTGAGCAGATTGAAAAGGATTTTTACGACGTCGAACGCCGTATGTCCGACCCCGGCATCGTTTCGCAACTCAAGGAACTGCAGGAGCTTGGGAAGCGTCACGCGCAGCTTGAGCCTGTCGTACGGAAATACCAGGAATACAGGAAGAATCGCGAAGAAATACAGGAGGCGCAGGACCTTCTTCATTCTGACGACGAGGATATGCGTCGGCTTGCCGAGGAGGAAATGGCCGCCAAGGAACCGTTGACGGCCGGGTTGTTGCAAGAACTGCAATTTCTGCTTCTTCCCTCGGATCCGAATGACGAAAGAAGCGTTATGATGGAAATTCGCGCCGGGGCTGGGGGAGAAGAAGCCGCTCTCTTCGCCGCGAATCTATTCCGAATGTACTCGCGTTTTTCCGAACGCCAGAACTGGACGTACGAAATTATCGACATCAGCGAAACCGGAATCGGCGGGATCAAGGAAATCGTTGTTCGAATCGACGGACGCGGAGCGTACAGCAAACTCAAATTCGAGAGCGGCGTACACCGCGTGCAGCGCGTTCCCGTGACAGAGGCGAGCGGTCGGATTCACACGTCTACCGCAACGGTCGCCGTTCTTCCGGAGGTTGAGGACGTGGATGTCGAGATCAGAGCCGAGGACCTGAAGGTCGATACCTACCGCGCGAGCGGCGCCGGGGGACAGTACGTCAACAGAACGGACTCTGCGGTCCGAATGACGCATATTCCGTCCGGACTCGTCGTCACTTGCCAGGACGAACGTTCGCAGCTCAAGAACAGGGCAAAGGCGCTACGCTATCTCCGTGCGAAGCTCTACGACCTGGAAATGCAGAAAAAGAACGACGCTGTGGCTTCGGAACGGAGGGGCCAGATCGGAACCGGAGACCGATCCGAACGCATACGAACGTACAATTTTCCACAGAATCGTCTGACCGATCACAGAATCGGGGTCACACTCTATAAGCTGGACCAGATCCTTGACGGAGACCTGTACGAGTTGATTGAAGCTCTGACCATGGCCGATCAGACGGAGCGCCTTCATCACCTTGAAACAATCGGATAAAGAGCTTCCCCCAACAGTTCTCCAGGCCCGAAATAGCGGCGCGGCGCAGCTCGCTCTTGCAGGACTCCCCGACAGCCGCATAGAGGCCGATCTCCTGCTTTCACACGTTCTTGGGACAGAAAGGAGCGCTCTGGTCGCATATCCCGACCGTGTCGTTCCATCGGGAGAAGCGGCCGCTTTTCAGACGCTCCTTGAGCGCAGAAAACATCGGGAGCCGATTGCGTACATTACGGGAGAGGCCGCCTTCAGAAGCTTCGTTTTTTCCGTCGGTCCCGGCTGTCTCATCCCCAGGCCGGAAACCGAACTTCTTGTCGACAAGGCGCTTTCGCTCGCCGGATGGCGAAGGTTTATTGACTGGGGGACGGGGAGCGGTTGCATATCGCTGAGTCTTTTGCTGGAAAGACCGGACGCGTCAACTGCTTTTGCCGTCGATGCCAGCTCCGCCGCCCTCCGATGGGCCTGGAAAAATGTCCGCGATTTTGAGATGCACAGCGGGGGGCGTCTGTGGCACGGATCTTCGTTCTATGCAATCCCGGCGGACGTCCTCCCGGTCGATCTTCTGGTCAGCAACCCCCCTTATATCCCGACATATCGTCTCGCAGCGCTCCCGGAAGACGTCCTCAAGGAACCGGTGACAGCACTTGACGGTGGAAGGTCCGGTCTGGATATTGCCGTGCACATTCTCAAGAACGCCGCCAATGTCGTTCGGAGCGGCGGATTCGTTCTTATGGAAATTGGTGAGGACCGGCAGGCGCAGGAGCTTTCCTCCCTTGAAGCGCCCGGCCTTATTTTTCGTGAAACAATAAAGGACTATAATAGTATTTCTCGCATTGTTCTTTGGAGTCGTGTATAATTTCCATGTGGTGATAAAAACGCTTTTTTAATAGCTATGTGCATGAGAGCAGATTGCAGTAATGGATAAAAAGGAGCTCGTCATTATAGGCGCCGGG
>CALMZW010000203.1 GCA_937870605.1 uncultured Synergistaceae bacterium | reverse complement strand
CCCTCCGACCGCTCGTCGAGCTCGTGCTCCATCGCGCAGGCGATCGCCTCCGAACGGTCCTTTCCGATCCCGAACATCTCCGAGAACAGAAAGGTCAGGTGCTCGTGACGCCGGTAGATGGCCAGCGCCAGCTCGCGCCCCCGGTCCGTCAGCGAAAGGTCGCCGTAATGCTCGTGAAGCACGAGGCCGTCCTCGGAAAGCCTGCGGACCGCAGCGACGACCGTAGGCTTGCTCACGCCCGTCCGCGTCGCGAGTTCGGTGACGGTCGGCGCGACGCCTTCGATCTCGAGCGCGAAGATCTCTTCCATGTAATCTTCGATGCGAGCGGAAACAGCCATTCCTGCCTCCTGTGTTATATGGGTCTAACTAAGCACGGATAGAATACACCACGCTGGGATCATCCGTCAAGGTGACACATGGTCAGACGGTCGCGCCGGAAGATTATTCTGCGGTGTGAAACGCGCGCTGCCCGGAGCGGAGCGGCTTTTCGCGTTCGTGGTAGAATGGGCCCAACTTCATCGGGACAGGAGTGATGCAGATGGCCGTGTACCTGAATAACGCCGCCACGACGTGGCCCAAACCGGAGCCGGTCGCCCGGGCGGTGTATGACTTCATGACGCGCGCGGGGGCGAACCTCGCGCGGGGCGCGGCGGCGAAACGCGATATCGGAACGATGGATATGGTGATGAGCTGCCGCGAGAAACTCGCGGCGCTCTTCGGCGGCCACGAGAACGCCGATCCTCGATACGTAACGTTCGCGTCGAATGTCACGGAGTCGCTCAACATCGTCCTCAAGGGGTTCCTGAAGCCCGGAATGCGCGTTCTCACGACGAGCATGGAACACAACGCGTCCATGCGGCCGCTCCGGCGGCTCGAAACGCAGGGCGTCGCCGTGACCGTTCTCCAGTGCGACGCGGAAGGCGTTCTGCCGCTCGCCGACCTTCGGGAGACGCTCGAAAACGACCGGTACGACATGATGATCCTGACCCACGCAAGCAACGTGTGCGGCACGGTTCAGGATCTTTCGGGCATCGCGGACATCTGCCGCGGCTACGGCGTGCCGCTCGTTCTCGACTCCGCGCAGACGGCCGGAGTCCTGCCGATCGACGCGACGGCGCTCAACCTCGCGGCGCTGTGCTTCACGGGACACAAGGGACTCTTCGGACCGCAGGGAACCGGCGGCATCCTCTGGCGTCCGGACTTCGCCGAGGCTACGGGCTGGTTCGTCGAGGGCGGCACAGGGAGCTATTCGCATCTGGAATTCCACCCCGACAAGATGCCCGACAAGTTCGAGGCGGGAACGCCGAACCTCCCGGGCATCGCGGGACTGAACGCCGCGCTCGACTGGCTCGCCGAAGAGGGCATCGGGAAGATCCATGTCCGGGAGCACGACCTCGCGCAACGCCTTCTGGACGGGCTCGCGAAACTGCCCGGAGTCCGCTTTGCGGGACGAACGACCATGAAGGACCGGCTCGCGGTCATCGCGGTCAATTTCGAGGGGTCGGACAACGGCATTCTGGCGTCCGAACTGGTCGACCGCGCGGGAATCGAGACGCGCCCGGGCCTGCACTGCGCCCCGACCGCCCACAGGACGCTCGGGACGTCGCCGCACGGCGCGCTCCGGCTGAGCCCGGGATACTTCAACACGGAGGCGGACATCGACCTGTGTCTCGAAACGCTCGCGGGCATTCTGAAAATACCGGCGAAATAACGGAACGGAACGGGAGGCGGCGTCTCTCCATCCGGGAGCGGCCGCCTTCCTGTCTGTCGATTGTCGAAATGATCTACGGAGGGGCGGAGAACTACAGATGCGCATTGTCATAGTCGGTGCGGGAGAAGTGGGATACAACGTCGCGGAAACACTGTCCACCGAGGGGTACGACGTCACGGTCGTGGAACAGGACGACGAGCGCGCGGCCAAGACGGAAAGCGAACTCGACGTCCTCGTCGTCCGGGGCAACGGGGCGCGTCCGAACGTCCTCGAACAGGCGGGCGTCACGCCCGGATGCGACATCGATATCCTTGTGGCCTGTACGGACCACGACGAGATCAACATCCTCGCGTGCTGGATCGCCAAACGCTGCGGCGTC
>CALMZW010000202.1 GCA_937870605.1 uncultured Synergistaceae bacterium | reverse complement strand
GACGCCATCGACCTCGTCATGGCGGGCGCGGTCAAAAATCGCACCATCGCGGCGGAAATCGACCGCACCCGGAAGATTCTCTATGCCGCAGCGTAATCCGGAGGCATACCTTTCCGACATCGTCGAATCCTGCGACGCGATCGCCTCGGCGATCAGCGGACTGACACTGAGCCTCTATGAAGGGAACCGGTTGGTGCGATCATCCGTCGAACGGGAGTTCATCATCATTGGAGAAGCTGTCGGCGCCATTTCCCGTGTCGCTCCGGAAATCTTCGCCTCAATTCCGCACGCCCGCAGGATCGTCGACTTTCGGAACCTGCTGACGCACGAGTACCAGACGGTTGATGACGCCGTCGTATGGGTCATTGCCGAACGTGACGCCCCCAGGCTCCGCGAGGAGTGCAACCGTTTTCTGTACACCCTCCGGTTCCCTCCCGGTTCTTCGTTGTGAAATCCCGGTTCGTCGCTGAGCCTCGTCGGCCTCGCACTGTACGGCGGGAAGAAGGCGGTCGACAAGGTCGTCGACGGGCTGAAGTTCCACGAGTGAAGGCGACAGGACGCGCGTCGAAGCACACGGGACGTCCCCCGCTCCGCGCAATTTCGTTACTGCGCCGTATACCCGCCGTCGATCGAATGGACGCTCCCGGTCATGAAGGCCGCGCGGTCGCTCAGGAGATACGCCACCAGATCCGCGACTTCTTCCCGTGTCGCCAGCCGCTTCATGGGATGCACGCCGGCCATCCGTTCGGTGACCTCTTTGCCGGAATCCAGTATCCGAGGGGTAGCGACATAGCCCGGCGCGACCGCGCAGACGCGGATATTGGATTCGGCCAACTCCAGCGCCGCGGAACGCGTCAACCCGATGATTCCGTGTTTGGCCGCGGTATATGCGGCCATTCCCGGCAGGCCGACCAGACCGTTGGCGGACGACATGTTGACGATCGCTCCGGACCCGTTCGCGAGCATCGCGGGGATCTCATACTTCATCGAGAAGAAGACGCCCGTCAGGTCGGTTTCGATGACCTCCCGCCATACGTCCGCCCCTATGTCCTGAACCGGCGTTCCGGCCGGGCCGGTGACTCCGGCGTTGTTGACGGCCAGATCGAGCGCGCCGAACCGCTCGACGATTCGCTTCACCGCATCCTCCATAGCCTTCGGATCGCGAACGTCCGCCTCGACTGCCAACGTCCGCGCCCCTTTCGGGTCAATTCTCCGACAAACCGACTGCACCGGTTCAAGACGGCGGCTCACCAGCCCGACGGACGCGCCGCCTGCGAAGAGTCGTTCCGCTATCGCCTCCCCGTTCCCGGTTCCCGCGCCCGTTATCAAAGCTGTTTTTCCGGAAAATTCCATGTCGCACCTCCGAAGTTTTCAGCAGAAAGCGTTTGTGTTCTGAATAATTGTACACGATACGGACACGACGGCAATCTTCCGTCGGAATGTCCGTTGCAGTACACTGTACAGGAACAAGAACGATTTCTTCTGACCGGCAAAGCGGATCGGAAAGAACCGGGGAGGAATCTGCGATGAAGCGAATATTCGTTCCGTCGAATGGCGTCGGGGACTGGAAACCGTCCTCCGAGGGCGCGGGGGAAACGGCGTCTTCCGACGCGACGGCGGCGCTGGCCGCCTGTTGGGAGGCCGCGGACGGAGCCCTGCCGAAGGACGTCCGCTACCTTCTCGACGCGTCGCTCGTTCTCGCGTTCGCCGACGCCCGGCCGATCGTCATGCTCCAGGGGTACGGCTCGAAACTCCCGGGCTCCGGGGCGACCGTCCGAACGGATCTTCTCGTGCCGGCGCACGGCAAGGCGGGCCTTTTCGTCATATCCGTCGGAGGCGCGACCGGCGACGGACTCGGCGATTTCGTCAGCGACCGCCTGCACCGGGGAGCGCCGGACGAACTCGCGCGCATCGACGCGATGCAGGCGGAACTCGAACTTTCCCTTCCGCTGAACGCCTGCCCGATGATCTCCATCAAACACCGCTGTCTGTCGCTTGCGGCCGGAGCCATCCTCGCGGCGAAGGAGTTCGGCGCGGAAACGGCCCTGATGCTGATCCACTCGTTCAGTGACAGAAGCGCCGGGTTCGAGGACTTCCGGAGATTCGCCTCCCTGTTCGGCGTCTCCGTCGCCCCGGACACGATCGCCAGGATTCCGCGGACCTGTCCGCCGGACCTCTACATCGGCTGGTGCCGCAGTGATCCGAGAAACGCCGACGGGGCCCAATCCGACTGACGTGACATCGAAACGACCGGCATCGCAGAAGGGCCCGGACACAGCGACCGGGATCCTTCACGGGTTTCCTCCCGTCGAAACGGAGTGCGCGCGCGTGCTTGTCCTCGGTTCGATGCCGGGAGCTGCGTCGCTTCGCGCGCGACAATACTACGCGCACCCGCAGAACGCGTTCTGGAGGATCGCCGGCGAGCTGTTCGGCTTCGACCCGAGCGCCCCGTACGCCGTCCGCACGGAAAGGCTCGCCGCTTCGGGCGTCGCGCTCTGGGACGTCCTCATGAACTGCGCGCGTCCGGGGAGCATGGATTCGGACATCGAGCCCGATACGATCGTCTGCAACGACTTCGCTTCCTTTTTCAGGGCGCACCGACGGATCACCCGGGTCTTCTTCAACGGTGCGACCGCAGAGCGGCTCTTCCTGAAACACGTCCGGCCGCACCTCGTCCCCGGCCCAGAGCCGCGGTATGCGCGGCTTCCGTCGACCAGCCCCGCGTACGCGTCCGTCCCGTACGCCGAAAAACTGCACTCCTGGCGCGCGATCGTTCCGAAAGCGGACGAATGCGGTACACTGGAACAAAGATCGAACCTCAACCAGGAGACTTTTTTCGAGGAGGGGAAAAAATGGGAAACAATACGTTGAATCGCGACGCACTGTTGCGCGAACTCCGCCGGATAAAGCCGGATCTGGCGACGCGGTTCGGCGTATTGCGGCTCGCTCTTTTCGGATCCTTCGCGAGAGACGAGGCCCGGCCGGAAAGCGATGTCGACATCGTCGTTGAACTTGCGAAGCCGGATCTGTTCGCCCTCGTCCACATCAGGGAAGCGTTGGAGAACGATCTGAACCGGCCTGTCGATCTCATTCCATACAGCCGGACCATGAACGAATTTCTGAAAGACCGGATCCGAAACGAAGCCGAGTATGTATGACACGCCGCTCATCCGGGAAATACTGTCGCAGATGCTCACTGCCATCGGCCGGATCGAACGTCGTTTTTCGGGCATTTCCTGTACGGAGGACCTGATATCGAGCGACGAAGGAATCGATCGCCTCGACGGCATTTCCATGATGCTGATAGCCATCGGAGAAAGCTGCAAGAATCTCGACAAAGTTACAGGCGGAGTCCTTCTCCCCCGGTATCCTGAAGTGGACTGGAAAGGCGTGAAGGGAATCCGGGATATCATCAGCCACCACTATTTCGACACCAATGCGGAGATTGTCTATTCCGTATGCAGGAATCATATACCTTCACTTCGAACCTCATTTGAACGGATGGCGCACGAACCGCCTCACACGCAGGGCGACGCTTGCCTTCGACCGGCCCTGCATACGCCGAAAAACTGCGCTCCTGGCGCGCGATTCTGCGCCGCCCCGTCGATCTCATTCCATACAGCCGGACCATGAACGAATTTCTAAAAAACCGGATACGGGACGAGGCCGGGTATGTGTGACACGCCGCTTGTCCGGGAAATACTGTTGCGGATGCTCGACGGCCCGACGCTCCAGAAGGTCGCGCTGCGGAAGACATCCGGAAAAGGAGAATCCGCGCCGTCATGAAGACGATCCGCACATTCGTCCGCGAATACCGCGCAACCTGCGTCTGCGCAGCCCTCGGAGCGGCGTTCTACGTCCTGTCGCTCGCGTTCGACATCGACATCTTCGAGGCGACGCTCGAACTTCTTCAAAAACACGAACACGTGGAAGCGGACGAAATCGTCCTTGCAGCCGTCATGCTCGCCGGAGGGCTGCTCGCGGACCTTGTCCGGATACGGCGGCGGCGCGACCATGAACTCGAGGTCCAGCGGCAGCGGCTCCGCGTCCTGAAGGCGACGATGCGAACCGTTCAGGACATCGTGAACAACGCCCTCAACGGACTCGTCCTCATGCGGCTCGAAGGGGAAAGCGGCAAGCCGCTGGACCGGGAATCGCTGCGCCTCATGGACTCCATCATCTACGAGACGTCGCAGAAGCTGAAGGAACTCGGCGATCTCGACGACACCCCGGAAAAGGAAATCGACAGCGGAATCACCGTGATCGACGTCGGACGCGCGGCGAAAAACGCGCAGCCGTGAGATCACCCGTCCGGGACGCGGAAAAACCTCCGTGACAGGCGCACGATAGCGCCGGATGACGACGAAACTTGCTAGAATAGCAGGCGTGTTCCGATGCGCCACACCACAAAGGAGGCTCGATCGATGCGATACTGTCTTCCCGTTCTTGCGCTTGCACTGACGATCATGGTTGCGATCCCGCCCCTCTCCGGAACGGCCGACGCCTGCACGGGCGTCACGCTGAAGGCCGGCGACGGGGCGGTCCTCTACGGACGGACCAACGAATGGGGCGCGTTCGACCTGAACTCGCGCGTCGTGGTCATCCCGAGAAAGCACGCGTTCATCGGCGGAACGCCCGACGGCAAACCCGGAAAGCGCTGGGCCGCCAAATACGGCGTTCTGGGAATCGACATGCTCGAACGCGGCGCGCTCGCCGACGGCATGAACGAAAAGGGACTGGCCGTCGGCCTCTTCTACCTCCCCGGCTTCACGCAGTACCAGGCCTACGACCCCGCGAAGGCGGCCAAAACCATCGGCCCCGCCGACCTCGTGATGTACCTTCTCACGCAGTGCGCGGGCGTCGACGAGGTCCGCGCCGAACTGAAGAAAATCGGCGTTGCGGCCGTCCCCGAACCGAGCATCGGCTTCCCGGCGCCGGTCCACCTTCTCGTCACGCAGCCGGACGGCGCCGCCATCGTCGTCGAATACCACGAAGGGCAGCCCCGAATCTACGACAATCCTCTCGGCGTCATCACGAACTCGCCGAACTTCGACTGGCACATGACGAACCTTCGGAACTACGTCAATCTGTCGCCCATCGCCTGGCCCGACAAGAAGATCCGCGACCTCGACTTCACGCCGCTCGGAGCGGGCAGCGGCATGATCGGCCTGCCGGGCGACTTCACGCCTCCGTCCCGTTTCATCCGGGCTGTTGCGTTCACGCAGACGGCCCGTCCGACCGCCGACGGCCCCGACGCCGTCTACGAAATCTTCCGCATCCTGGACAACTTCAACGCACCGCTCGGCTTCGCCGAGGGGTCCGACCTCAAGACCCCGGCGCGCTCCGGCCTGCGAAGCTCAACGCTCTGGACCTCCGCGTGGGATACGAAGAACCTCGCGCTCTACTACCACACGCACCTCAACCGGAGGGTGCGGATGGTCGACATGAAGCGCGTGAGCTTCGCCCCGACGGACGCGGGCGTCACGGCCTTTCCGCTCGACCGCGTCCGGGCCGAGGACATCGAGGACGTCACGCCGAAGAAGTAGCGGACGGCCCGGCCGGATGCCGGGCGACAATACCCCGACAAGGAGTCACGAAGAATGAAAACACGAACGCCAATAGCGGCGATGCTCGCCCTGATGCTGTCGGCGGCATCGCCCGCGCTGCCCGCGGACGCGCCCGGAGACTGGGAACGCCTCAACCGGGAAGCGACCTCGCTCTATCGCGCGGGCGACCTCGACGCAGCAGTTATCGCGGCCAAGAAAGCCCTCGACGCCGCCGAAAGCGCTTTCGGGAGCGACCATCCCGACGTCGCACTGAGCTGCAACACTCTCGCCCTGGCGTACGACGCCAAGGGATGCAGCGCCGACGCGGAACCGCTCTACAAGCGATCCGTCGCGATCCTCGAAGCGGCGTTCGGCCCCGACAACCTCAATGTCGCCACGGGCCTGAACAACCTCGCGGAGCTCTACCGGACGGGCGACCGGCCGGACGAAGCCGAACCCCTGTACGAGCGGGCGATCGCGATTCTTGAAGGCGCGCTCGGCCCGGATTCTCCGGCCGTCGCGACGACGATCAACAACCTCGCGCTGCTCCATCACGGGCAGGGAAGGCTCGACCGGGCGGAAGAACTCTACATCCGCGCGCTCGGCATCCGCGAGACGGTTCTCGACCCGGACGACCCGGCGATCGCGACCAGCCTCAACAACCTCGCGGAACTCTACCGGGCCCGGGGAGACTATTCGAAGGCCGGGCCGCTCTGCGAACGCTCGATCGCGATACGGGAAAAGGCCCTCGGCGCCGAACACCCCGCGGTCGCCGCGAGCCTGAACAACCTGGCGGAAATCTACCGGCTCCAGGGACGGTACGACGAGGCGTACCCGCTCTACAAGCGCTCGATCGGCATCAAGGAAAAAACGCTCGGCGCGAACCACCCGACCGTCGCCACGACGCTCAACAACCTCGCGCTGCAGTACCATTCGCAGAAGCGGTACGCGGAGGCCGAAAAGCTCTGCATCCGCGCGCGGACGATCTGGGAACGGGCGTTCGGCCCCGATCACCCCGATGTCGCCGTGAGCCTGGCCAACCTCGCCGAAGTGTACATGTCGCAACGCAGATTCGCGCAGGCGGAACCGCTGTACAAACGCTCGCTGGAGATCGTGGAGAAAATCCGCGGGCCGAAACACCCCGACGCGGCCGAACGTCTCGAAAAGCTGGCGGCCCTGTACCGCGCCTCCGGAAAGGCGAAAAAGGCCGTCGACCTCGAAAAACGCGCCGCCGCGATCCGGGCCGCGCAATAATCCGACCGCCGCCGGAAGGCCCCCGCTTCCGCGTCGCATTACGAAATCACGCAAAAATTCCCCGTATCCGAGACCGGATACGGGGAATTTTTGCGTGCAAACGCCTCGACACAAACCCTGACACGTATTACAGTAATGTTCTGTTACACTGTTGTTACGCTTTATCATAACGAACGAACAATGCTGAACCCGGAGGTGATCCCGCGGCTGGAGAGCGAAAAGAGCAATAGTTCACGAGGTGCGGAACCGTTTTCTTGCGTTCCGCGGACGATTCCGACGAATGGTTCATCGACAGACAAAGGGGGTTGCGACAGGTGAAGAAACTGCTTGCGGTTCTTGTTCTTGTGTCCCTTCTCGCGATTTCCGGCGCGGCATGGGCCGGAGAAAAACTCACGGTGTACACGTCAATGAAGGAGTCGCTCATCGGGGCGCTCAAGGACGCGTTCGTCAAGAACAACGCGGGAATCGAATTCGACTACTATTCCGCCGGCGCGGGGAAGCTGATGGCGAAGATCGCCGCCGAACGCGAGTCCGGCAAGATGACGGTGGACGTCCTCTGGCACAGCGAAGTGCCCGATTTCTACCAGCTCAAGAAGGAAGGCATCCTGGAGCCCTACGTTTCGCCCGAGGCGAAGTTCGTCGAGAGCCCCGTGAAGGAACCCGAAGGCTTCTTCACGCCCGTCCGGAACGGAACCCTCGCGATCACCTACAACACGCGCTTCATCAAGACCGCGCCGACCTCGTGGCAGGATCTCCTGAAGCCGGAATACAAGGGCGCGTTCGGCATCGCCAACCCCGCGCTTTCCGGAACGGCCTACGGCAGCGTCGTGGCCCTCGCCCAGCAGTTCGGGTGGGAATACTTCGAGAACTGCAAGAAGAACGAAGCGAAGATGGGACAGGGCTCCGGCCAGGTCGTCGACGACACCGCGATGGGCGACCTGCTCGCCTGCATCGGCGTGGACTACATCACGACCGACAAGATCAAGAAGGGCGCGACGCTCGGATTCGTCTATCCCAAGGAAGTCATCATGCTTCCGAGCCCGGTCGCGATCATGAAGGGAACGCCGAACCTCGCGGCGGCCAAGAAGTTCGTCGATTTCCTGCTTTCCAGGGAAGCGCAGCAGATCATCGCCAACAGCGGCACGCTTCCCGTGCGCGCCGATGTGGAGCTTCCCAAAGATACGCTGCTTCCCAATCCGCATGACGCCGTCCAGCGGGCGATCGTGCTCGACTTTACGACCATGAGCGCCACGAAGGAAGCGACCATCAAGAAGTTCACCGAGATTCTGCGACCCGGAAAGTAGTTCATGACGGAGGGCGGGAAGGGGCCTGTCGCGGCCTTTCCCGCTCTTTTTTCAAAAGGAGTGGTGCGGTTTGGCGGAGGTCAGGCTCGAGAATGTACGCAAGGCGTACGGCAAAAAGGTGGTATACGCAAACCTCAATCTGACGATCGACGACGGCGAGTGCTTTACGCTGCTTGGCCCGTCGGGGTGCGGAAAGACGGTTCTGCTGCGTATGGCGGCGGGCTTCGAGCAGCCTGACGCCGGAACGATCACGGTCGGAGGCGTCACGCTGTCGTCCCCCTCGGAGCGGATTTTCGTCCCGCCGGACGAGCGGTCGCTCGGCGTGGTTTTTCAGGATTACGCCGTCTGGCCCCACATGACGGTGGCGGAGAACGTCCGGTATCCCCTCGTCATCCAGAAGGTCGCGAAAAACGAGATCGACGCGCGGACGCAGGACGCCATCGACAACGTCAATCTCACGGGGCTGGAGAACCGGATGCCCTACCAGCTTTCGGGCGGCCAGCAGCAGCGCGTCGCCCTGGCCCGCGCGCTCGTCGCCGAACCGAAGCTGATGCTCCTGGACGAGCCGCTCACGAACCTCGACGCGAAGCTGCGCGAGGAGATGCGCTTCGAAATCCGGGCGCTCCAGCGCAAGAAGGGGATCACGGTCCTCTACGTGACCCACGATCAGGAGATCGCGCTCGCAATTTCCGACCGAATGGCGGTTCTCGACGAGAACGGAAATATCTGCCGGATCGGAACGCCGACGGACGTTTTCGAACGTCCCGGCAACGCATTCGTATTCCGCTTCATGGGCGTCGCGAACATGATCCCCGCTGACGTCCGGGGACGCGACATCTACGCCCGGGGGACGGACGTCCTGCTCTCGAAGGACGCGCCCGCCCCCGTCCCGTCCAACCCCGTTCTCGGGTGCCGCCCGTCCGACGTGGACCTCGTACGTGACCCGGGCCCCGGGATGCCGACCGCGCGCGTCCGGCGCGTGAACCTCCTCGGCCCCATCGTCGACCAGCGACTGGAGTTCGCGGGGATGGAACTTCGCGCCCAGCTCGACACCCACAAGGCCATCAGCCGGGGGCTCATCTTCCGCGAGGGCGACATGGTCGGCGTGAACATCGCCAATCCGCTTCTGTTCGATTCGAATACACTCGAAGGAGTCGGGAGCCATGAATAGAACCGGTAAATTCGGGATCGCGGAACTCCTGTTCGTCCTCTCCCTGCTGATCCTGATCGTCATCGTCGCGCTTCCCGTGCTGCTCATCTTCTGGACGTCCTTCGTCGTCGACGGGCATTTCAACCTCTCCGCCGTCGTCGAAGTCCTCACGAAGCCGGATACGTTCGAGGCGCTCAAGATGTCGCTTCTGCTGGCCGCCTGCGTGACGGTCACGTGCACGGCCGTCGGAACGCTCTTCGCCTGGCTCGTGACGCGGACCGACATGCCCTTCAAGGAGACCATGAAGGTGCTGTTCACGATTCCGTTCATGCTGCCCGCCTTCATCGGCGCCCTCGCGTGGAAGATGCTCCTGTCGCCGCGCGCGGGCTACATCAACCAGTTCTGGATGGCGCTGTTCGGAACGCGGACGCCCCTGTTCAACATCTACAGCTTCTGGGGCATCGTGATCATCGAGACGATGTACCTCTTCCCCTTCGTCTTCATCCAGGTCAGCGGCGCGCTCGAGCGCATGGACCCGACGCTCGAGGAGTCCGCCCGGATCGCGGGCGCGGGGCTCTTCACGATCACGCGGAAGATCACGATCCCGCTGATCCTCCCCGCCGTGGTGTCGGGCGCGCTTCTCGTGTGCCTCTACTCGCTCGCGCACTTCGGAACCCCTGCCATCCTCGGCACGGAGGTAGGGATCTATACGATCCCGACCAAGATCTACGAGCTGATCCACCAGAGCGCGGGCAGCTTCACGGCCATCCGGGCCGCGACCGTCATGTCCGTCATTCTGGTGCTCTCGGCGGCCGTCATCCTCTACACGCAAAACCGCGTCGTCAAATCGGGACGCTTCCAGATCATCGCGGGCAAGAGCGTCCGCCCCACGGTGCTCAAACTGCGCGGCCTCAGGACGCCGCTCTTCATCCTCTGCATCGTCTATCTGCTCGTCACGGTCGTGATGCCCACGGTGACGATCTTCCTCGTCGGGCTTCTCAAGACGTACGGGCTTCCGCTCCAGCTCGGCAACATGACGTTCGAGAACTTCTACTACGTGCTCTTCAAGTGGAAGCTCACGAAGGACGCCATCTTCAACTCGCTCTACCTCAGCCTCGGCGCGGCGCTCGTCACGATGGTCGCGGGCGGGATCATCTCCTACGTCCTCGTGAAGATGAAGGTCCGCGGAAAGTGGTTCCTCGAATTCCTCGGGATGCTCCCCTTCTCGCTCCCCGGAACGGTCATCGCGCTCGGCGTGATCCTCACCTGGAGCGGACGGTTCGGAATCAACATCTACAACACGGGCTGGATCATCTTCGTCGCCTACATCGCCCGCTATATGGCCTTCTCGCTCAAGTCGAACAGCGCGGCGCTCGAACAGGTTCACGACTCGCTCGTCGAGGCGAGCCGCGCGAGCGGCGCGACGCCCTGGCAGTCCCTTCGCGATGTCGTCATCCCGCTGATCCGCCCGGGGATGATCGCGGCGTTCTTCCTGATCTTCCTTCCCGCGCTGCGCGAACTCACGACGTCGGTGCTGCTCTACGGTCCGACGACCCGGACGATCGGCGTCGCCATCTACACGCTGAACGAGGACGGCGAGACGGTGTACGCGTGCGCGCTCGCCGGAGTGGCGCTTCTCCTGATCGTCGGCGGGGAAATCCTCATCAAGCGCTTCTTCGAAAAGAAAAAGCGGCTCGACAACGGGGGGGCATGACGATGGCATTCGTCGAACTCAGACACGTCACGAAACGATTCGGTCAGGTCACCGCGGTCGACGACCTCTGCCTCTCGATCGAAAAAGGCGAGTGCTTCTCGTTCCTGGGGCCCTCGGGGTGCGGCAAGACGACGACGCTGCGGATGGTCGCGGGCTTCGAGGACCTCGAAGAGGGGGAGATCGAAGTCGGCGGAAAGCTCATTTCGTCGAGCCTGAAGAAGTACTACCTCGCGCCGGAGAAGCGCGAGTTCGGAATGGTCTTCCAGGCCTTCGCCGTGTGGCCGCACATGACCGTCTTCGAAAACGTCGCGTTCCCGCTCCGGATCAAGGGCGTCGCGCGGCATGAAATCGAAAGCCGGACGAAGCATTCGCTCGAAAACACGAACCTCACCAAGCAGGCGCAGCTCTACCCGAACGAACTCTCGGGCGGGGAAAAGCAGCGGATCGCCCTCGCGCGGGCGCTCGCGATCAATCCGGGGCTGCTGCTTCTCGACGAGCCCCTGTCGAACCTCGACCCGCACCTTCGCGAGGAGATGCGCTTCGAGATCAAGGACTTGCAGCGGAAGTACGACTTCTCCATCATCTACGTCACGCACGACCAGGCCGAGGCCATGGCGCTCTCCGACCGCATCATGGTCATGCGGGACGGAAAGACGCAGCAGATCGACACGCCGCTGAACGTCTACGCGAACCCGGCGAACAAGTTCGTCTTCGGCTTCATCGGACTGTCGAACTTCATTCCGGTGGTCCCGCGGGACGGGAAGGCCGTGCTCGAGTCCGCGCCCGACGCGGGGCAAGTGAGCGACTCCTTCCCGCCGGAGTTCGCCGGCGCCGGGCGGGCTACCGTCGCGTGCCGTCCCGCGGAAGTCGACCTGCTTCCCGAAGGGAAGGGGGGCCTGCGCGGCGTCATCGACCGAATGGCCTATCTCGGCGAGACCGTGGACTACATCGTCACGGTCGGCGACGTCGAAATCCGCATCCAGAAGGGACGCAGGGAACCGCGCTTCGAGGCGGGAATGGCGTGCTCGCTGGCCTTCCCGAAGCCGACCTGGTACGAGTAGACCCGAACGATCCGCACAAACGCGGAAAATGTCACAAACAGGCGGGGCGGCGGCGCGCGGCTCCGCCTGTCGTAATCGGGGGCTTGACGCCGATGCCGTGTCACGGTGTATTGTTTTGACGGGAAAAAAACTGCACAGGAGGCGACGCACATGAATTGCGAAGCAACGCCGTTTCTCTCGATGAACGGAAGAGCGGCGGAGGCGATCGGGTTTTACGAGCGGCATTTGCAGGCGAAGGTCGTTTTTCTGGCGACGTACGAGGACATGAAGAAATGGGATCCGTCCACGATCGTGAGAGAGGGGCAGGAACACCTGATCGCCCATTCCGTTCTCAAAGTGGGCGCAAGCAAGATCATGATCGCGGAAGACACGATGGTTCCCGACTCGGAGTATGTCGTCGGGAACCATATTTCCCTCTGCGTGTCGTCAATGGACAAAAAGGAGATCGAAGAGGCGTATGCGTCGCTGATCGGCGATCCCCGAACGCGGGTCATCGTTCCGCTGGCGAAAAACTGCTTCAGCGACGCCTACGGAATCGTTCAGGATCCTTTCGGCGTCTTTATCCAGCTCAACTACGACGAAACGCTTTCAACGCTGTAAGAAGTTGCACCCGACGGGGCTTTCCGCCGGGTGCGCCTATTTCCCCCCGCGCTTGGTTCCATGCTTCTCCTGGGCGTACATCGCGTTCAGCGAACTCTTCGAATCCTTTTCCTCTTTCTTCGCCGGACGGGAATCGCCGGTCGTCCCGGCGGATTTCGACAAGGACGCCTGAAGTTGTCTGGCGAGGTCCATTTTTTTCGTCGCTTCGTTTTCCGGCTCGGCAACCCCGAGTCGTTCGAGATACCCCATGTGAATCAGCGCCTGGACGTACCGGATATCGATGCCGACTTCCTCGGACAGCTCTTCCGCATTGAGCAGCATTTTCGGTTTGTCGCGAAGATAGGTGCGGATCTGCTGAAAATACTCGTCCAGGTCATTCATGCACTTCGGGCAGGTGTTCGCCCCGGGACTCGAAAACAGTTTTCCGCAGAGCTTGCACGTGATGAGCTTCATCAAAAAAACCTCCCGTAAACGACAGGTATTCTGGTTGTTCCCAAAGGCGCCGCGGATCCTGAAACCGCCGCCCCGGCGCATCAGCGCGGGCCGTTTGGGACAACTATATATACTATACCAGCAAGCGGAGTATTCCCAAATCGGATTTTGGAAAACCACGCGCTCCGCTCCGCACTCCCTTCGGCGCCGCCGCCCGGACCTCGTGCGACCGGACCGGCCGCTCTCCGCCGCATCGGCCGTCTCGTTCGACGGAACGCCCTGCAACCGCAAACGACGTCGGGGCTTGACTTTGACACGCTGTCAACGTATATGATTTCCACGATAGGGCATTGTCTTTATTTTGGATCGATTCCGTGAGAGAAGGCCATGCGCTCGCGGGGCGCCATACGGCAGAAAGAGAGCGAACGGCGCGTCCGTCGCACCTGGGGGACGCAAAAAACAGGGGGGATAGAACGTGAGGACGGAAGGAAACGTGCGGAGGGCGGAGGGATTCACGCTTGTGGAGCTTCTGATCGTCATCATCATCATCGGCATCCTCGCAGGGGCGCTGCTCCTGATCACGGGAGCGGGATCGGACAAGGCCGAGGCGACGCGAATCGTCTCCGACCTCAACTCCCTCAAGTCGGCGGCGATGATGTACCATGCGGACAACCCGGAAGCGACGGCGCCAATGGTGATGTCGGTCGCAGCGGGAAGCGGCAATGCGAACGCGTTTCTCGGAAAATACATGGACCGGACGATCAGCGGCGACTGCTTCTTTGTGACGGGGATGAGCGGAGGGTGGTACGTGTTCATGTTGCCCGTCAACCCCGCTTCTCCGACGCCGGAAGCGATGCTCAAGTGGCAGAGAATCGCGAAGAAACTCGCGGATTCCGCCGAGGCGCAGGGGTTGCTTGGAATGAATTCGCTCCTTGGAACGACCGACGTCGTCTTCACGGAGTCGGACTACATCATCGGCATGAGGGCGAAATAACAGCTGTCGCGGAAAAGGAGAGTGGCTTGTGTGGAGAGAAGACGCGTTGCAGCGTTCGTTGTCGCGGTTGTGTCGCTTTTGTGGGGAAGCGTCGTCTTCGGGGCGCCCGCGAGCCCGTTCCCGGTGGTTTTCACGCAGCCGGACGGTCGGGAGATCACGGTGTACAACCGGGGCGACGAGTTCCTGCGCTGGGTGGAAACCCCTGACGGCTACACGATCGTGAAGAACCCGGAGACGAGGTTCTGGGAGTACGCGGCCGCGTCCGGCGACGTTCTCGCACCCTCGGGCGTCGTCTATGGCGAGGCGGTTCCGCCTCCGTCGGGCGCGTCGCCGCACATGACGCCGAAGAAAGATCCGTCGCCGCGCTATCGCGACCGGGACGCGCGCGGCGGATGGCCGCAGACGCCCGTCTCGGGAACGCGGAAGATCCTCGTCGTTCTCGTGGGCTTCCGCGACAGGGAGCTGACGCTCGAGGACTCGGTCTGGGAGAACATGTTCTTCGGGAAGACCGGATCCGTCGCCCGGTATTACAGCGACCAGTCCTACGGGAAGCTCAAGGTCCTCTCGGCCCTCGGCGGAACGAAGATCGTCTCCGTGACGCTCGACGCGGACGACGCGAACGACGGCAACCACCCGGAGGGCTTCATCGACAAAGGCGACAACGACATGCAGCACAAGAACGAGACGGCCTTCCTGAACAGCGCCGTCGCGAAGGCCGCCGCGAAGAAGGTCGATTTCGCCTCGTTCGACGCGAACAAGGACGGCAGGATCACGCCGGATGAGCTGTGCGTCTACCTCGTTGTCGGCGGGTTCGAGACGGGGAAGGACCTTCACCCGGCCGTCGGCGCGCACGCGTGGAGTTCGTGGACGGGCGAGGGCGAGGAGCACATCGTCCGGGCCGGAGGCAAGATCCTGACCCGATGGGCCCTCAACGGCGAACTCTACGCGAAGGACACGGCGGCCCCGCTCGGCATCCCGGCCCATGAACTCGGACACCAGCTCTGCGGCCTGCCCGACCTGTACGACACGAACTACGTCAACTCGGGCGTCGGCGCGTTCTCGCTCATGGCCGGAGGAATGTACGGCTCGAAATCCGGCGAGAATTCCGGCGATACGCCCGTAAACCTCGACGCGTGGTCGCGGCATTTCCTCGGTTGGGAGACGCCGTCGACGCCGACAGAGGGGACCGTGACGTTCGGCGTTCCGCTGAACGGGCGCAACCGCATCGCGAAGCTCATGAACCCGAAGCACCGGGCGACGGAATACTACCTCGCGGAAGTCCGCTATCCGACGGGCTGGGACGAGGGGCTCGCGAAGTTCGGGAAGTCCTTCGACTCGTGCGGCGGCATCCTGATCCTCCGCGTCGACGAGACGATCGGTTCGCTCTCCGCGAACGACTTCAACTCCTACGTCAAGGGCAAGAACCAGGGACTCGTTCCGATGGAGGCCAACGGCCCGCACATCGTCGCGAAGAAGACGGAAAAGGGAACGTGCGAGACGCTCTGGTACAACGGCAACGAGGACTACGTCGGCGACGGGACCTTTTCGGACGCGGGAACTCCGAGCGCGACGTTCTCCGACGGAAGCGAGAGCGGGATCTCCGTTTCCGACATCTCGTCGTCGGCGAAGACGATGACGGCGACCGTTTCGACGCTCA
>CALMZW010000201.1 GCA_937870605.1 uncultured Synergistaceae bacterium | reverse complement strand
GGCGCTCCGCGCGTATTCCTGGAACGCCCCGGCGAGCCGGATGATCGCCTCGGTGACGGCCTCGACGCAGGACTCCCTGCACGAAACGGGGCCGGCGTTGTAGTCGCCGTCGCTGCACGGGACGCCGAGGAAAAAGACGGCGTCGAGTTTTTCGGAGTATACGTCCGATTCGTCCTCGTTGGCGATCGGATCGGGGCAGTCCTCGAAGAGCTCGAACGACATGCCCTTGAGCGTCGTCCGGACGAACGACCGCATCGCGGCCGATCGGCACTTTTCGATCGTGAAATCGCATTTCGTCGGAACGCCGGTTACGTCCACGACAACGACCATGTCTCCGGGCGAGAGCGTCTCGAGCACCTGGCGGGCGCCTTCCATATCGATCTCCTCGCCGTGGGTCAGCTCGATGCGGACGTGCGGGTAGTTCATCCGCCCGCTGAAATAGGCGTTCATCACGGCGTGGACCCCGACGAAATTGTCCATGTGCCCGACGAGAACGCCGCCCTTCGTGCGCCGCATGCGGTGTGACGAAAAGCCTGTGTCCGCGTGGCACGAGAAGACGAGTTGCGGGGTAGCGGCAGAACTCATAGCGTAGCCTCCAGAAGAAGAATTTCGTTCGTGGGGATAATTATACCTTGAAGAGCGCGCTCCCCTGCGTATTCGACGCGTCCACCCCTTACGGGGGACGGTAGCGCACTTTAAAAGGCGAACCGGGTGTCCCCGATACAGTTGAAATTATTGAAACAGGTTAATCATGTATATGGCGCACGCTCTTGTTTTTTCGGATTTTATAGCGTATATATGATGAAAAATCCGTGATCTCAGAGGTCGAAACATGTCTGCGTGGGAGTATCTGTCGCTTCTCGATTATGAAGAAATAAGCTACCCGGTTCTGAGAGAACTCCTCAAGGACTACGCGAATCCCGACGAAGCCATCGCCTCGCTCGTTTCCCGAGGAGATCTCGTCCGGGTCTGCCGGGGGTGGTATGTCCGGGGCGAGCGTCTGAGGAAGCGTCCCGTATCGGGGAGGTACCTCGCGAATATGATCTACTCCCCTTCGTTCATCTCCCTCGAGTTCGCGCTTGCGCATCACGGCCTCATTCCGGAACGGGTGCACACGGTGACCTCCGTCGCCTCGCGCCCTTCCAGGACGATCGACACGCCTCTTGGGCGTTTTTCGTACCGTCACGTTTCGGACGAGTTTTTCGGCGGCGGAATGGACCGCTGCGCACCTGAGTCCGGGCCTCCGTTTTTTGTGGCGACCCCTGAACGGGCGCTCGCGGACACGATCCTGGCGGCGAAGAGATGGACACCCCGCAATATGGCCGATTGCGAGCAATGGCTTTTCGACGACCTCCGAATCGATCGGGAGGACTTTTGCCGCCTCCGCTACGAAGAGCTTCGCGCCTTTGCCGAACGCTTCGGCTCCCGGAAGATCGGACGCGTCGCGGAGCTTCTCGCGGCGATGTCAGCGGCGCCTGCTCGCAACGGCGCTCGCAACGGCGCTCGCAACGGCGCTCGCAACG
>CALMZW010000200.1 GCA_937870605.1 uncultured Synergistaceae bacterium | reverse complement strand
CGGCGTAACCTTCCGGGTGTGCTCGGTCCGCGCGGCCGAAGCTACCGGCGACACAGGAAGCGGCGGCGGGTGCGACGCGGCGGCCGGAACGGGCTTCGCGCCGCTTGCGCTGCTGCTCGTTGCGCCGCTGATCGCCGGAAACAGGATGCGCGCCGGAGGAAAACGAAAGGGGTAACGCGCCGCGGCTCCCTGGAAAACGAACCGGCGGGCGATTCCGTCCGGTTTGGGACTGGATTTGGAATAGAGAGGGGTGAACGCAATGCATCGGAGCGGGGGAACACGGACGTTTCGGGAGTCGGCATGTCGGACGACGGCGCGGCTTTGCATCCTGGCGGCGCTGATCTTCTTCGCCGGCGGAACGGGCGAGGCGAGCACACGAACGGTGACCGGCGGCGCGGACGACGGAAGCGTCGGAACGCTCCGGTATGTCGTCGCGAACGCCGTCGCCGGCGACACGATCGTCTTTCATTCCTCGGTGTCGACGGTGTCGTTGACCGAATACCTGTTCATCAACAAGGCGCTGACGATCACGGGCCCCGTCACGATCCGGCAGACGACGCCGGGCGAGCGGGTGCTCTACGTGACGGGCGCCTGCACGCTGAGGAACCTGACGATCACCGGCGGGAGCCTCGGCGCCGGGAACGGGGGGTACGGCGCCGGAATGTACTGCGCCGCCGACGTCACGATGAATAACTGCACCGTGACGGGGAATACGGGCGGCGGCGGCATCCACACCAGCAAGAACCTCGTGCTTCAGGACTGCGCGATCAGCGGCAACTCGGCGGACGGAGGCATCTCTGCGGGCGGGATCCACAACTCCGACGGCGGATTCGGGAACCCCTCGCTGACGATGACCGACTGCGTCGTCGAGAACAACACGTGTTCGGGCCACGCGTTCGGAAGCCGCAATGCGGGAGGAATCTACAACGACGTCGGAGGAACCCTGACGATGGCCCGCACGAAGATACGCAACAACAGGAACAATGATTCTCCCGGCGGAGGGCTGTACCTGGCCTTTTCCTCCACCACAACGATGACGAATCGCTGCGTCGTGTCCGGAAACAGCCCCGACAACATCCGCGCGGATTACGGCTCGACCTGCTCGACCGACGACACGTGCACGATCGGCGACGCCCCGAACAGATCCGCGACGGCGTTCTCCGGGTATTCGGGCGATACCGGGCCCGAGCCGCGGTCGATCGAGGGCGACGCGGACGTCGCGGCTGTGAAAACGGCTCTGGCGAACCCGGAGAGCGCGCTCTGCGGCGCGATCGAACAGGCGCTCGCGGCCGACCTCGGGAAGAAGATCCCCGAAAAATCGGCAACGCTCGCAGAAGCGCTCGCGGAAATTCACCTGCTCGCAGGAATGAGCGCCTCGCTTCACTACGCGAACACGTTCGAGGACGTCGCTCTGACAAGTCAGGACCTCGTCGTCGAATACACGGCGTCGTGGCCGGAAAGCGTGCGGTACTACCCGCTCTTCTCGCGCGCGGACGGCTCGGGGTACGAGCTTTCGGACCGCGGCGTGCAGTTCGAGATCAGGGCCGGGCAGAGCCTTCCCGACGGCGTGACGCCGCCGGACTTCTACGTTCCCGGCGAAGGCCTCATGACCTGGCGGAATGTCGTGACGGACAACGGCTCGTACGATCGGAACCCGAGCGTCGGCGTCGTGACCTTCCGGGTCTGCTCGATCCGCGCGGCGGAATCGGCCGGGGACACCGGAAGCGGCGGCGGCTGCAACGCGGCGGCCGGAACGGGCGCTGCGCCGCTTGCGCTGTTGCTCGTTGCGCCGATGTGCGCGTTTGCGCGGCCGAAAGGCTTCATCCGGAAGTAACGAAGCAAGACGCAAGAACAACATGGACGGCGCCGCGAGAAATTCCTCCGGCGCCGTCTGCGGATCCGGGGGAACCGGGAACGGGCGGATCGCGTTCCCGATTTCCGCCGGAAATTCGCATAAAATGCACTGTTTCTTGACTCTGACATCGTGTCAGGGTGCATCATATTTCGCGGAACGCGAAGAGCTGACAAAGGGGAGAGGATACTATGGCGCGACGCATGTGTTTCGGTTTCGCATTTTTCATGATGATGGCGGCGGCGTTTCTGGGGTGTTCCGCATCACAGGCGGGCGCCGAAGCCCTCTGGAACGTTACGAGCGGGGCGGACGATCCGGCGAATCCGGTTTCTGGAACCTTCCGCTACACGGTGCTCCACGCCTCGCCGGGGGACACCATCCGGTTCACCGGCGCGGGAACGACGGTCGTTCTTGCGGACCAGGTCACCATCGACAGGACGCTCACGCTCAAGGGGCCGGCGACGATCCGGCAGGGGGCGGTGAACAAGCGCGTCCTCGAAGTGACGGCGACGTGCACGATGAACAACCTCACGATCACGGGAGGCAACTTCTCGAACCCGGGATACTGGGCGGCGGGGCTGAAGGGGGCCGGGATCTTCAACCGAACGGCGGGAATCCTGACGATGAACTCGTGCGCGGTGACGGGCAACACGGTCGGCGGCGCTATCGAGAACCACGGAATGCTGACGATGAATTCGTGCACGCTGACGAACAACACGAACTTCTGGGCGTTCGGGTCGGCCATCACGAACGTGTACTCCTCGTACAACCACCCGACCGTCACGCTCACCGGCTGCACGATCGAAAACAACGACGTCGCGGGAAGCCTCGGCGGCGCGATTTACAACGGGGACATCCTCGTCATGAACGACACCGACGTCTGCAACAACACGACCGGAAAGGGCAGCGGGTTGCTGAGCCGGAATGGCGGAGGACTCTACCTCGGCTCCCGCTCGAACACGACGCTCACGAACGGATGCCGGGTGACGGGAAACGATCCGTCGCAGCTCTACAAGGAGGTCACGTACTTCTCGTCGCCCGTCTTCACGTACGACAGCACGTGCGTGATCGGCGACGCGCCGAACAAATCTGCCACGGCCTTCGCCGGGTATAGCGGCGAGAAGGAGCCCGAACCGCGGTCGATCATCGGCGACGCCGACGTCAACGATGTGAAGAGCGCGCTGTCCGATTCCGGAAGCGACCTCTTCGCGGCCGTCAGAGGCGCGCTCTCTTCGGACCTCGGCCGGACTCCCGGCGGGACGAGCGCGACGCTCGCGGGATTGACCGCATCGCTCTACTACGCGAACACGTTCGAGGACGTGGCCGTCGAGAGTCAGGATCTCATCGTCGAATACACGGCCTCCTGGCCGGAGAACGCGCGGTATTACGCGCTCTTCAGCAAGGCCGACGGGACGGGCTACGAGATCCCCCAGCGGGGCATCCAGTTCGAGATCAGGGCCGGGCAGAGCCTGCCCGACGGCGCGACGCCGCCCGACTTCTACGTCCCCGGCGAAGGCCTCATGACCTGGCGCAATGTCGTCTCGGACGGCGGATCGTACGACCTGAACCCGACCGCAGGCGTCGTGACCTTCCGCGTCTGCTCGGTCCGCGCGGCCGAGGCTGTCGGCGACACGGGAAGCGGAGGCGGCTGCAACGCTTCCGGAGGTTTTGCGCCGCTCGCGCTGTTGCTTATCGCGCCGCTCGTTGCGCCGTTCTTCCGCGCCATACGCTAAAGGCGCAGGCCGGTAATCCCGGACACATGAGGAAACGAAAGGGAGGATGGAACCATGCGTAACGAAGCGGGAACACGGAAGCATCCGAAAGGGGCGTTCGGAATCGCCGTTCTTTTGGCGCTGCTTTTCTTCGCCTGCGGGACGGGCGAGGCGACGAACCTGATGGTGAGCTACGGCGGCGACGCCGGGAGGGCGGGGTCGCTCCGGAGCACGATAGCCGGCGCCGCCGACGGCGACCGCATCATCTTCCACCCCTCGGTGACGACGGTGTCGCTGACCGACTACCTGTTCGTCAACAAGGCGCTGACGATCGAGGGCCCCGTCACGATCAGGCAGACGACGGCGGGCAAGCGGGTGCTCTACGTGACGGGCGCCTGCACGCTGGACCGGCTGACGATCACCGGAGGGAGTCTCGGTGAAGGGAACGGGACGTACGGCGCCGGAGTGTACTGCTACGCCGACCTCACGATGAAAAACTGCACCGTGAGGGACAACACGGGCGGCGGCGCCATCCATAACAGCAAGAATCTCGTGCTCCAGTCCTGCACGATCATCGACAACTCGGCGAAGGGAAGCATCAAGACGGGCGGGATCGGAAACACCGCGTTCGGCTCCTGGAACGTCTCGCTGACGATGACCGACTGCCTTGTCGAGAACAACACATGCTCCGACGGCGAAGCGGGGGGAATCTACAACGGCGTCAAGGGAACCCTCACGATGGCCCGGACGATCATCCGCAACAACGGCAACAGCTGCCTGGGCGGAGGGATGTACCTGAGCACCTACGCTGTGACGACGATGACGGACCATTGTGCGGTGTACGGAAACAGCCCCGACAACATCTGCTGCGCGTATGACGCGACCTATTCGGCCGACAGCACCTGCACGATCGGGAGCGCGCCGAACAAATCGGCGACGGCGTTCTCGGGGTACTCCGGCGAGAAGGAGCCCGAGCCTCGCTCCATCGTCGGCGACGCGGATGTTACGGCAGTGGCGGGCGCCCTCGCGAACCCGCAGAGCGCGCTGTACGCCGTGATCGAACAGGCGCTTGCGGCCGACCTAGGGAAGACGGTCGAGGGAAAGGCGACATCGCTCGCGGGCATGGCGGCGACGCTCTACG
>CALMZW010000199.1 GCA_937870605.1 uncultured Synergistaceae bacterium | reverse complement strand
CCAGACCGGGACCATCGAGGTGAGCTCATCGCCTTCCGGCGCCATCGCGAGGCTCGACGGGGGCATGACAGTGACAACTCCCGGGACATTCAGGCTCGTGACGCCGGGATACCACACGGTCGCGATCACCGCGACGCCGACATTTTCAAACGGCGAGCGCTTCGCCGTCGTCGTCCGCCTCCGGACGCCGGGCTATGACCTCCCGATTCCGGTGGAATACGCCATCGAGGGGTACTCCGACGCCGCGACGGCGAGCGCCGACCAGGGATATATCTCGGCGGACGGAACGACGTGGGAGGACGCGCAGCCGATTCACGGCGGAACGATGAGCGTCTGCCTCAAGGCCTTTACGAAGACCGCGACCGCAACCCCGACTCCCGGCGACAAGGGAAGCGGCGGCGGGTGCTCAACCGCCGCGGGGTTCGCGCCGCTCGCGCTGATTCTCTTTGTTCCGCTGTTCCTGAATCGGAGAAAGAAAACGCGATAAACGCACTACAACGGTCAATTCCGGAGAACGCACGCTCCCTCGCGGGAGGTGTTCCATGCGGCTCTTCGCCGGAATTGACCGACGCGGAGAGCATCGGTGAAAAGCAATGGAAGCCCGGGAAGGTGTTTTCTCGTGAGGAAAATCGCGCAGGCGCGTCAGCTCCGCCCGATCTGCTTTTGAATCTGCGAAATGCCGTAGAGCGGGATGTTGACCAGCCAGGCTTCCCTGCGAAAATCGGATAATGATGTCCGAACGCTGATTTCCGGCGCGAATTTTTCCCGGTAGACTCTCAGGCTTTTCGCCTTGAGGTTCTCGGCCGCCTTGACCTCGACCGGCACAATGAGGCCGTGCGACTGGATCACGAAGTCCACCTCGGCCGTTCCGGAATCCGCGGACCAGTAATTCACGGGAAGCGCGTCCGTCGCTTTCAGCTGCTGCAACACATACTGCTCCGTCAGCGCCCCTTTGAATTCTTCAAAGATCCGGCTGCCGTCAAGCAGCGTCTTCGGATCAAGCTCCGTCATGGCCGACAGCAGGCCGACATCGAGAAGGAACAGTTTGAAAGCGGAAAGCTCTTCATACGCACGAAGCGGCATTCCGGGTTTCGTCACCCGTTTCACGCGATGGACCAATCCGCAATCGATCAGCCATGTCAAGGCCAGCTCGTATTCACGCGCCCTGGCCCCCTCGCGAACAAGCCCGTACAGAAACTTTCTGTTTTCGCGGGCGAGCTGGGAAGGGATCGAATTCCACAGCATTCGGATCCTCGGAACGGCTTCATTCGGCGCGTGTTTCGAGACGTCCTGTTCGTACGCCGCCAGGATTCTCCGTTGAATGGCTCGGGCTTCTTCGAACCCGCGCGTCTCGGAAAAGACCGACACGACTTCCGGCATGCCGCCGATAAGCAGATACTGTTTCAGAAGCTCGACGAACGTGTCCCTGAAGCTCGAAACGATCTCCCACTCGCCTTTTTCAAGAACGGAGAGGAATTCTTCTTTCCCCATCGCCCGCAGGAACTCCGAAAAATCCAGCGGGGCGATGTCGCAAAAATCCACCTTCCCGACAGGGAACGACGTTTCCGGATGCAGCGCGACGCCAAGAAGCGATCCCGCGGCAATGACGTGATACTCCGGCGCGTTTTCCTGAAAATACTTCAGGCTCGTCAGCGCCATCGGGACAGCCTGGATCTCGTCGAAGACGATGAGCGTCTTTTCCGGATCGATTGCGCATCCCGTCTCGAGCCGCAATCCGGAGAGAATCCGCGACACGTCGAGGTCCCCCGAAAAAAGCCGCAGCATGCGATCGTTGCCCTCGAAATTGATATAGGCGCATGTTTCGTACTCGCGCCTGCCGAATTCCTCCATGAGCCACGTCTTGCCGACCTGTCGCCCTCCCCGAAGAATAAGCGGAATTCGTCTGGGCGACTTTTTCCATGCCCGGAGCGATTCAATGGCTTTTCGGTACATCCGGCGTCACCTCTTTCCCAGGGAAATAATAGCAGATAATCACATAATTCGTACGAAAAAATGGAATCCATGCCGAAAATATGATGGAATGTTCGCGACAGGGCCCATCGCCTGCGCCGCGGCTCTTGCGCCCAGCACGGCCTCAACGCCTCCGCACCACGCGAAATACGTGTTTTTTGACCCCGGAATGTCCGGCTCCTCCCGAAAGAAGAGCATTCGTCGGATTTCCGTTGCGATCCGCGCTGCTGTCGTCACAAATCCGACGCGGCGCTGTACAATTACAAAAAGCATCTCTTCAGGGATGCACCCGCCAGCCGGACCGGTCCCGTCGATACAATCGATTAGCCGCGTTCCGAAGAGCGCCCCGGAAACATCGGACAGATGCTCGTTCCCGTCCCTGAACCGGAGCGATCACCCGCAAACAAAAAACCGTTCCACGACACGTATTCCACAAGGAGGTTTGGGAACATGAGACGGACCACATTCTTCGCTCTTCCCCTTCTCGCAGTGAGCCTGTTCTGCACGCCCGCAATCGCGCTTTCGTCGCGCTCCGCTCCGCTCGCGCCGGAGTTTCTCGAGTCGCGCGGACACACAAGCGCCGGCGGGGCCGGAACGACGGGCTATCGTCCCGGCCCG
Organism: uncultured Synergistaceae bacterium; assembly: GCA_937870605.1. Classification (GTDB taxonomy): domain Bacteria; phylum Synergistota; class Synergistia; order Synergistales; family Aminobacteriaceae; genus CALFXN01. The sequence continues at coordinate 2,063 of CALMZW010000199.1, read as the reverse complement.
CTCGACCTGTCGCATATTGCCGGAAAACGCGTCTTCGGGAAGACGCTTTCCCGCACGGCGACATTCCCCGTGTCGTTCGACCTGCGGAGCCTGGGCCGCGTCACGCCCGTCCGCGACCAGGAAATGGCCGGAACATGCTGGGCGCACGCCGCGCTCGCCTCGATCGAATCGAACATCCTCACGCAGGGCGGCGACGCCCTGAGCCTGTCGCCGCAACATCTTTCGTGGTACGTCTACAAGGCGCCGACGCCATTCACATCGACACAGCAATATTACGACAACGACCCGGCGCAACCGTACGCTCCGAACCAGAACGTCTTCCAGCAGGGCGGATGGGACTGGCAGGCCGTCGCGGCCCTCGCCCGATGGGTCGGTCCGGTCGCGGAAGACGAATGCCCCTACGGGCCATTCCCAGGCAGCCCCGCCGAGATATCGCCGGACCGTCTCCCGACAGGAAACGAAGCGGTTCTGCGACATCTGCAAAATGCGTATTATCTTGGCGGTCCGTATTCCTCGCTTGGGCTTCAGCAGTTCGACCTCCCGGCCCACGAGGCGTTCGTCGAGAACGTGAAGACGGCGCTTCAGACCTGCGGGGGCGTGGTTCTCGTGTACGACGCGCTCGCGCGGTACATGAACGCGTCGAAGGACGCCTTCTCCCACCCCGCGGGCCAGGGACCGCTCGACGCGACCCATGCCGTCCTGCTCGTCGGCTGGGATGACGCGTACCCGAAGGAACGCATGGTCGTCAGCGGCGACGACGGCGCCGGATACATGCCGCCCGCGGACGGCGCGTGGATCTTCAAGAACAGCTGGGGAACGGATGTCGGCGACGCGGGCTACTACCGGATTTCCTACTACAGCGGCGTGCTCTGGAGCGGAACGGCCTACGTCACGGAGGCGACGGCGAACTACGAGGCGGTCTACGACCATGACCCGCTCGGATGGGTCAACGGACACGGATATCCGGGCTCCGACACGGCCTCCTTCGCGAACGTCTTCACGGCAGGGACGCCGTCATCCCAGCTCCGGAAGGCCGCCGAACGCGGCGCGACCGCGGAGTCGCTGAAAGCCGTGAGCTTCTATGCGGGAGCGCCCGACACCGAATACGCGATCCGCGTCTACCGCGGCGGCAGCGCCGGGGATCCGGCGAGCGGAACGCTCGTCTCCGGTCCGCAGGCCGGAGTTCTGGACGCGCCGGGCTACCACACGATCGCGCTCGACAACGCGCCGACGCTTTCGGCCGGGGAGCGCTTCACCGTCGTCGTTCGCCTGCGGACGCCGGGCCACCAGTACCCGATCCCCGTCGAATACGCAGTCGCAGGCTACTCCGATGCCGCGACGGCGAGCGCCGACGAGGGATACATTTCAGCGAACGGAACGACATGGGAGGACGCGTCTCTCTACCATAACGGCTCCATGAGCGTCTGCCTCAAGGCGTTCACGAAGACCGTCACGACCACGCCGACCGTCACACAGGGGGACAAGGGAAGCGGCGGCGGATGCTCCGCGGCCGCGGCCGAAGGCGCCCCGCTCGCGCTGCTGCTGTTCGTTCCGCTGTTCCTGACCCGGAAGTAATCCCTTTCGTTTCGTTCCGGAACGACGCATTCCTTGACGTACAACGGCGCAGCCTTCGCATCGAAGCGAAGGCTGCGCTTTTTTTCTTTCCCGGGCGGCGACGCCCTGCCGGGGTGAAACGACAGGAAAAGGCGAGTAGAATACGAACGGTTTTCATACGAAGGGGTGATGTGCTTTGCACTATCGTTTCGGCGCTCTATTCCGTATTCTCGTTTGCGTATCCGCGATTTGCTGGTCGGCGGCGGGTCTTTCAGTCGCCGTCGCGGAAGCGGGTCGCTACGCCCCGTTGAACCCGACGTTTCTGAAGCACAGGGAACGGGCTTCGATCGCCGCGGACCGGACGATGCAACGGGACCGCCCGACCGGGTACGCTCCCTCGCCGCTGGACCTGTCCCACCTGAAGGGCATGACCGGAACCGCGCGGGACGCCCGGACGCTTCCCGCCTCGTATGACCTCAGGCCGCTCGGATTCGTGACGCACGTGAAGA
>CALMZW010000198.1 GCA_937870605.1 uncultured Synergistaceae bacterium | reverse complement strand
GGTCTCCTCCGGAATCCCGCGGCCTTCGGCCTCGGCGACCCTCCGGTACGCGTCGGCGAGAACCGAGAGATCGCCGGAGTACGCCGTCCCGCCGGGGTCCTCTTCCATAACGACCGAGCGAAAGGGATTCCGGAGCATCACGAGGTTTCCCGCAAGGGGCGCCGCCATCAGGCGGAACCCTTGGCCGAGCAGGGCGCACACCTCGTTCATGACGTCCAGGGGGGACCCCTCCACGCACCGGACGTTCCCGTGGCGTTCCGCGACATTCGGATTGTTCGTGACAATCAGCATGGACGGATCCTCCCTTCCTCCCGCTCCACACAGGGTCCGGGCGTTCTCCGCCCGGACCCGGAAGAACGCTATTCCTTGAATACGGTCTGTTTGTCGATCTTGGTTGTGATGGCTTTGAGCGCTCGTTCGCACAGCTTCCGGCGCGCTGCGTGGTCTTCTTCGTCGTTGCCGGGCTTGCCGAGCGGGTGGGGAATCGCGATTCCGGGAATGATCCTGTTCGAACCGACCGTCAGCATGATCGGAACGATTGTGGCGATGTGAACAACGGGGATTCCTGCGGTCTTTTCTATTTCGCGGACCATCGATGCGCCGCATCGGGTGCAGGTTCCTCAGGTCGATGTCAGTATGGCCGCGTCGACGCCGTCTTTTTTCAGCAGTTCTCCGATTTCGCGGCCGAAACTCTCCGCGTTGGCGACGGATGTCGCCGTCCCGGTCGTCGTGCAGGCATACTCGTAGAGCTTGCCGAACGCGCCTTCGCGCTCCAGCTTCCGCATCTCGTCCAGCGGCAGCACCCTGTCGGGGTCTTCGAGCGCCCACGTCCGGTCGTATCCGCCGTGGATGGACTCGTAGTTCTCCGGCGTGAGGTCGTCAAGCTTGGAAATGTCGTACTTTCCCCAGTTCATCGCCGAAGACACGCGGATGTGGTCCGGGTTCCCCTTCGGGACGATGCCGCCCGACGAGCAGATCGCGATCTTCGCGGACTTGATGTCCTTCACGGGAGCCGCCGGGGGAATCTTCTTGAAGACCGGCATTTCGAGTTCCGTCTGGAACGCCTCGCCGTGGAATTTCTGCAGCGCGAGGTCGATAGCGCGCTGCGCGCCGGTCTTTTCGTGGAAGAAATTCTTCCGGATCCCCCGGTGGAAGTATCCTTCCTCCCGGGCCGGCCCCATCGGCTCGCCGCTCATGAGCCGGAGCGCCAGCCGCGACATCTTCGCGACGGCGTCCTTCATTCCGCGCGCGCTGTCGACCGTCGGGACCGCGAACACGTTCGCGCCGTAGAGTTCCCGCCCGGGGTTCTCCGAATACCACCCCGTCACGGCCGTAATGTTCAGCTCCCGCTGCGCCGCCGTGCAGATGTCGCCGCAGGCCAGGCCGTAGCGGCCCGCGTTGAACGCCGGTCCCGCGACGAGGCAGTCGGGCTCGAAGGCCCGGATGAGCTTCAGGCACTCTTCCCGCGCCTTCTCGATATGCTCCCCGTAGTAGCTGTCGCCGCAGATGACGGTTCCGACGATTTCGGCCTCGTCCCCGAAGGCCTGCGTAAACGCCGCCCCCGGTCCGAGGATCGTATTTTTCGATTCCGGCGGAATGTGGGCGCTCTCTTCTCCGCCCATTCCGGCGAAAAACTGGTTGATGTACAAAACAACGCGTTTCTTCATGCTCTTTCAGTCCTCCTTGTCGCCGTTACGCTCTTTCCGAACACGATTTCCCCTGTCCCCGACGGAACCGCGGAACGGAGAGACATCAGATCCACTCGCATCCGATCTTCGAGCACCCCAGTTCGTTCGTCGAACCGATGATGGACTGGATCTCGCACACGATGGTCCCATCGCTTCCGATGGATTTTTCGTCTCCGCCGGAAACGTTCGCGATGGCCCGGATATCCCCGATGATCTTTTTCATCGGAGGCAGCTCGACGAGTTCGTTGATGTTGCCGCAGGACACGTACGCGTTCATTTCGGGCGTCACGTCCGCCAGTCCCTGGCTCGCGCCGTTCTGCCCCGCGACCTCGTTGCCGATGACGACCGTCTTGATTCCCGCCAGTTCCAGGTTCTTCGCGTTCATGCAGATGTCCGTATCGGGGTTGCCGCACCCCTCTTCGGTGATGATGGCGACCTGCGCCCCGAGCATCTGCGCGAGCTTCACCGTGTATTCCGACGAACGGATCTTCCCGACAAGCGTCATCATCTCGGTCGTCACGATGACGCCGAGGAAGTTCAGGTCCTTGCCGTGTCGCGCGCAGAGCTCCATGACCACCGGGTTGTTCTGGTGGTGGAACGTGTTCTGCTTGTCGCACGCGGAGACGCAGTTGGCCGAGATCATCGCCCCGTCCATGATTTCCTGCGGCTGGACGAGCGTCGGCAGGATCTGCTTCACGTCCACCCCGTAGAGGAACGTATCGTGGAGCAATCCCTGGCTGATCGCCTGGCAGACGTAGACGAACCGGGGCAGGTTGGAGCCGCATTCGGCCGCCTTGCCCTCAACGCTGTCGGCCATTTCGTACACGTCCGACCGGTCGATCGCCGCGTCGCGACACTTGTCCGCGATGTACCACGCCAGGCGGATCCCCGCTTCGCGGAGCGCGGTCTCGTATTCCTTCTTCTCGATCCCCGCAGCGGGCTGCACGAGAAGGCAGACGTTGCACGTCGCCCCGTAGGGGTTGTACTCGGTCCCCGGCCCGGACATATCGACGAGCCCCTCCTGAATGCTCACGATCGGGCCCACCGTGACGACCGCAGCCCCTTTCAGGACCAGCGTCGCCCCGTTTCCGACCGTCTCCGATCCGCCGATGAAGCCGGGGAAGCACTCGCCCTTGCCTTCGAGCTTGCATCGCGGCTCGATGACATCCTTCACGGGAATGATGCGAACGCTCTCCCCGGGTCTCGCGAGATCCATATCGAGGTGCGTAAACCGTTTTTCTTCGGCCAGAAGAGACAGCGCATCGGCCTTGTCGATGAACAGCACCCCTTCTTTCATCTGCGTCTTTTCGCCCCACTGAACGTCCCGGACAAACGCCTGACGAAGTTCGAGCTTCAAATGTATTCCCTCCCATAGGCTATCGTGTTCCGAAACCCCGGATGCGACCCGCAAGGCCTTACGTGTCGCACAACCCCGAATCCCATGCGCATGTGATCTCTCGATTTCCCGCACGCGCCTGCACACAAACGATCGTTTCGTCGCGAAAGAACGCCGCATTGTTCATAAAAATCAAATCTGCGAATTTTTCACGCTTTACGATTATACGGAAGGAAAGGGGCGAAAACACTGGAAGAACGGCAGAACTTTCGGGGCGTATTCCGGCTCTTTTTTGTGCGTATGCACAATTGTATCGATCAAAAAACAACCGCAGGCGGATCGCTTGTGTTCGCAAGCCCGAAATGTTACGCTTCTCCCGAAAGAAAACTTCCGGTGCGATTGCCGAAAAATGCCTTACGGGAACTGTATTCAATCCTCTTTCGGCCTGACGCGCGAATCGCGACGCGCGGACCGGGAACCGGAGGTGGCTTCCGGAACCCCGGATCGCGCATCGCAGCACGGTTAGGCAATTTTCCATTACAATACGGTGCGAGAATTTGCGGGTTCCAGCGATATGCCGTATCATATTTAGAATAATATTAATTATTGAACATGAGGGG
>CALMZW010000197.1 GCA_937870605.1 uncultured Synergistaceae bacterium | reverse complement strand
GAAAAGGGGCTTATCCTGGAAGAGATGCTCGCGCGTCTCGGAGCGTCGGCGAAAGCGGCCGGAGAAACGTCCGTTCTGGTGGAGTCGCTCCGGTATAACGCGGAAGGTTCCGATTTGCTCGGCTCCGTTCCGGATATGGAAAAGCTCCAGGCGTTTCAGAAGGAATTGTCCGCCGTCTTCCGGACGCAGCTCGGAGATATCCAGCAGGTGCCCGGCGGAGGACTCCGCTTTTCCATGAACTTAAGGTGGTGAGCCGCGTGACGTTGTTTTCCATCCCGCTTGATACGCCCGGTTTGAAGCGGCTTTTTGCCGTGCTGTCCGTCTGCATCGCTTCGTGGGGATGTTATTTCTACCTCTCCGAGGGCGGTGTGCGCGACGCAAATGCCGTTGTCGTGCAAAAACGTCGTTTCGAGACGCTTCTCCGTTTGTCGCAGGACTATATCGCGATCGGCGGAGGAACACAGACGAAGGTTGCGTCCGAAGATCCGATTACCGCTATTTCCAAGGCGATGGACGCCATAGGGCTCAAGGAAAATCTGGTTCAGCTCTCCCAGACGACGAAGGGCGCTTCCGTCCAGTTCGACCGCGTCTATGCGGAACAGTTTGCGACGTTCATTCAGGAGATCCGAAAGAAAGGGCTCAAAATCGTCTCTGCGGAACTCAAGGCTTTTTCCGTCGGGAAGGAGCGCCTTTTTTCCGTTTCCCTCATTATCGGAGGAGAGGCGTGAAACGGTTTCTCGGAATTGTAGCCGTTCTTTCTGTCTTTCTCGCATCTCTGCTTTGTTCATCCCTTTTCTTTTTCCCGTGGGGGGAGGTTGGAGAGTACGGAATCGGACTCGTTTCACAATCCCTTGCCCGGCAGGGACTTCCGTTGGCGTACGATCGCATCGAGGCCGACGGACGGTTTCTTCCCGATTTTGTGCTGACGAATGTCGCGGTTGGCAACATGCTCGGCAGTCTTCACGTAAAGGAAATTGTCCTGCATCCCCGCTTCGTTGCGTCTTTGTTGAACTTCGGCGCAACGGCGGAACTGTCTTTTCAGGACGCTGAAATTGCGTTCGGAAAGCAAGGGCGCGCCGCATTATCTTCCGGATCGCTGGTTGCCCTGCTCGGACGGAAGAGCGCGCGGATCGATGTTACGGAAACGCGCGGCGATATCAGAATACGCGGCCATGTCGTCGTCGATCCTCCCACGCGCCGAATCTCCGGCGCGAACATGGAGTTCGGCGTCTCTGACGTCCTGGATGCGAAGCTCAGCGCTTTGAAAGGGATCCTGCCCTTCGAGAGGGAAAAGAAGGGATTGTGGCGATGGAAGCAGGGGGAGGCGAAGTAGTGTCCCGTTTGGAGGATTTTCTCGGAAACGCGCGCGGCATTCTGCGGGGCGGACCCTGTTCGACCTATGTCCGAGCCGCCGCCGAAATAGCCGAGCGGATTCTCCCCTTTGCAGGGGCCGTCTGCCTCGGAGCGGTTCTCGGATATTTTCTGATGTCCTCTTTTGGCGCCTTCCTGACCG
>CALMZW010000196.1 GCA_937870605.1 uncultured Synergistaceae bacterium | reverse complement strand
TCGGACGAACGGACGCGCTTGCTCCCGGTCGTCGTCTTCACGTCGTCGAGCGAGGAGCGGGACATCGTCGAGAGTTACAACCTCGGCGCGAACGGCTACGTCCGCAAGCCCGTGAGCTTCGACGAGTTCACCCAGGCCGTTCAGCGCGTCGGCCTCTACTGGATCCTCACGAACGAACGCATTCCCGGGAGTCCGGGCTGCTGAGGGCCTCGCCCGGATGGATTCCGTTCCATCGGACCTCTTCGTTCTTCTTCAGAGATTCTCGTCGAGCCAGTCGAAGATGACGGCTGCGGACAGCGGCAGGTTGTCCAGCTGGCAGTGCATGTTCGCCCCCGAGGGTTGTTCGAAGATCCTGAGCGTCACGGGGCGGGGCGACGTCGTCGCGAACTCCTCCGCGAGACGTATCGGGGTCGCTCCCTCGCCGCGGCATATCAGGCCGAGCGCGGGGGCCGTGAGGCCTTTCAGGCGCGGACGCGCGTCGAATGTCTTCAGCGCCGCGAACGCCCCCGAAAAGGTCGTCGAGCCGTAGCGACGGATGAAGTTCATCCCGGCGCTGCGGAGCGCCCACGGAATGACGTCGTCGGGAAGCGCCGCAAGCTCGTCGAGGGTCAAATCGTCCCGGGAATCGCGCGATTGCGGCATGAAGGCCGACATGTACTCGTGGAGGTTCGTGACCGGCGAGTTCAGGACGAGCGCCGCGAGCCGCCCTTCGCCGATCGCGCCGCTGAGCGCGAGGTAGCCGCCCATGCTGACCCCGTACAGGGCCACCCGCTTCGGGTCGACGTCCCTGCGGGACAGGGCGTGGTCGACGACCGCGCGGATGACGGGGCCGTAATCGGGCATGAAGGCGGAGTCCGTGACGAAACGGCGCATCCCGGTCTGCCCCGGGCCGTCGAAGAGCAGCACGTTGTAGCCCCGCTCGAGGCCCGCTCGTCCGGCCGCGAAGAACATCTCCTCCGATGTTCCGTCGTAGCCGCTCATCATGAGCACTGTTGGACGCGCGACATCGTCCGACGCGGGGCGGAGGAAATACGCCGGGATCGGCGTCTCGCCGAACGGGATCCTGAGGTCCGCGACGCCGCCGGGGAGCAGCCTCGCCCCGGCGAGGAACGCATCGCGGCACCGGAGTCCGCACCGCCGCGCGTCGTCTTTTCTGGGGTCGGCGTAGTATTCCGCCGCCCGCCAGTAGCTCGCCGCCCGAAGAAAGGCGTCGCGTGCGCTTATCGCGTGTCCGCGCGCCAGACGCTCCCTTCCGTCGCGTTCGACGCGCTCCGCGAGGTCCGCGAATGCCGGCGTCCAGCCTGAGGGATCTCCGTCGGCGATCGCATCGCGCGCGATCAGGATTTCTCCGAGCGCGCCGCCCCCGCAGGCGTCCGCTCCGATGGACCGGATGATCTGAAAATCCATTTCGGCGTCCCGGAATCCCCGGAGCCGGACGGATCCCCGCGAGGCTTCCACGCGCCGCACGGCCTCCGCGTCGTTCGACGTCACGGCAGGCGCGGCGGAGGGAAACGTTGCCCCAAGCACCATTCCCGCCGCGAATACGACAATCAGGCGATACATGGAACCAGACATTTTCGGCGCCTCCCATCTCAATAGAAGCTTTCCGGAAACAATAGCACGTTGACGAAATTTACGGAAGAGTGTGCTCGAATAAAAAAAGCTCCCTCCCCGCAATCGGGAGGGAGCCGGAGCGGCTCGGCCGCGGTGGCGCGGGCGAGCGTTATTTCTTCGTCTGCGCGGGGGCGAGCGCGTTGTCCTCGATCGTGAAGCGCGCCACCGCGTTCCGGAGTTCTCCGCTGAGGCGGACGAGTTCCTCCGAGGCGTGCGCGATCGTTTCGGTCGCCTTCTCCTGTTCCTTCGTGGCGGCGTCGATCGCGGAAAGCTGTTCGGCGATATCCTCGCTGCTGCGGGTCACGGAGTCCATCCCCGCGGTCATCTCTTCGGACGAGGCCGCCTGTTCCTCCATGGTCGCCGCAATGTCCCGGACGTTGTCCGTAATCGTCGCGACGCGGGTGACGACGTCGCCGATGATTCCTTCCGTCTCGCGGATCTTGTCGATGACGAGGCGCATCTTTCCGTCGGCTTCGGACTTGTCGCGCACCGCGTTTTCCGTGCGCCCGGAGATGTTCGAGATGATGGAGCTGACTTCGTGCGCCGCCCTGCCGGATTCCTCCGCGAGTTTCCGGACCTCTTCCGCGACGACCGCGAAGCCGCGTCCCGCCTCGCCCGCGCGCGCGGCCTCGATGGCGGCGTTCAGCGCGAGCAGGTTGGTCTGGTCCGCGATGGATGTTATCGTGTTAACGAATCCGGTGATGCCGCCGACCGAGTCCGCAAGTTCGCGAATCGCCTCGCCGACCTTGCCGCTCGAGGCCGCCATCGTATCGATGAGCGTTCGTGTGTCCCGGATCGCCTGCCCGCCCCGTTCGGATGCGACGGCGATCTCCGCGGCCCGTTCGCCGGCTTCGGCGGCCGCCTTCGCTCCGGTCGTCGCGGCGGCCGACACTTCCTGTATTCCGGCGTCGGCCGATTCGACGGCCGACGCGGCGTCCGCCGATCGCTTGCTCGCCCGATCGGCGAGCGCGAGGATCTCTTCGGCGGATGCGGTGGTTTCCTCGGAGACGGCGCTGAGTTCCTCGGCCTTCGAAAGCACGCGGTTCGCGCCGGAGAGGATCTCCCCGACGGAGCCCTTCATTGCGGCGATCAGCGCGTTCAGCGAATCGGCCGCGCCGCGTATCTCCTCGATGGAGGTCGCGACGTCGATGCGACGGCGCAGATCTCCGGTTTCGGCGACTTCCGCCGCGGCCTTCGCCGTCGCCCGCAGCGGCGCGGAGACGCTTCGCGCGAAGACGAGCGCGGCGATGACGGCGATGACCAGAATGATCCCCGAGGCGATCAGGATCATGGTTCTGAGGGAGTCAACCGGAGCGGTGATTTCGTTTCGGCTCACGGCGATGAGCGTGATGAACCCGTTTTTCATGTGCGCGGAGTGGAGGGTCTTGTGCTCGCCCTTCAGGACGTAGTCCGATCTGCCGACCGCGTTTTTCAGAAGCGGTTCGGCGAAGGGGGCGAGCGCGCCGTCGGCGACGCCCCGGAAATCGGGACCGTCGAACGGGAACGCGGGGTGATACAGGAATTTGAGATTCCTGTTCAGAAGCGCCGCGTATCCGGTGTCGTAAAGACGGATGTCCCGCAGGGTCTTTCGCACGAAGGCGTAGTCGAAGTTGATGCCGATGATCGCGATGGTCTTCCCGCCGGATGTGACGGGCATGCCGTAGCCGATGAGTTCCGAGCCGTCCCGGAGGAACGGGTCGCCCCAGGTCTGGCCTCCGTCGTAGGGTTTCCAGAAGAAGGACGTCTGCGGGTTCTTCCGGTCGAAGAGTTCGGCGGGCGTCTCCTTCGGCTTCTGGGAGAGCGCGAACGCGTCCGTCTCCTTCGCGCGGGAGAGCGAGATCGCGAAGACCTTGTCGCCGAAGAGTTCCGGATTGAAATAGATGAACATGTCCCGGACGTCGGGAACCTGTTCGCCGAGCTTTTCGATGAGGGCCTTGTTGTCGTGGACGAAGACGGACAGGTAGATCTTCATGTTGTCCTTCGCGTGGTCGTACTCGAACTTCCCTTCGAGGAAGGCCTTCAGCGCGAGCAGCGTTCCGTCGAAACGGTCGAAGGTGTCGTTGAGCTGGTTCGCGACGCGGAGGACGGCTTCGCGGCCATACATGTCCGACGCGGTTTCGAGGCTGTCGGCGCTTCGCGCGAGCGCGAAATACGAAACCGTTCCGATGGCGGCGGCGAGAAGGGCGACGACCATTGCGGCGATGCGGGATCCGAGGCGGTTGATATTCACGTGAATCGACTCCTTGCTGAAAAGAATGCGAGCGCGGCGCTCGTGTGATCCGTAAATGGATCCAGAAGTGCTTCCGATCGCGTCATTGTAACAAGGAGCGTGCGCCTGTGGAAAGAGAACATACGAAAGAGAAAAAGATCGCCTATTGCGGCATCTTTTTGGGTGGTGCAAAGAGGATCGCGTTGTCGTTTCGCCCGGTTTCGTCGCGCTTCCCGGCTTTCGGCAGCGAGAAGGCGAATGTGGCCCCGCCGTCCGGCCGCCCTTCGGCGCGGACGTCGCCGCCGTGTCGCCGGACGATCCGCTTCACGAGCGCGAGCCCGATGCCCGTCCCTTCGAATTCATCGGCGCCGTGCAGCCGCTGGAAGACGTTGAAGAGCCTGTCGCAGTAGGTCATGTCGAATCCGGCGCCGTTGTCGCGGATGGAGTAGAGAATCTGTCCGTTCTCCTCGCGTCCCCAGACCTCGATGACCGCGTGCTCCCGGGGGCGCGTGAACTTGATCGCGTTCGACAGCAGGTTGACGAGGACTTCGCGGATCGTCGCCATATCGCCGTACGCTTCGGGAAGATCGCCGACGCGCAGCTCGACGTCGCGCCCCTCCCGGAGGATCGCGGTCTTCTCCCAGACGTCGCGCACGAACGCCTTCATGTCGAGACGCGACATCGTGAATTCCTTCCGGCTCATTCGCGAGAACGCGAGCAGGTCGCTGATGAGCTGTCCCATCTCGCGGGCGCTGTTCCGGATGATGCCGATGAGCCTGCGCCCTTCGTCGTCGAGCCTGTCCGCGTAGTCTTCTTCCAGAAAGCGCGCGAAGCCGTCGATGGCGCGGAGCGGCGCCTTGAGATCGTGCGATACGGAGTAGGAGAACGCCTCGAGCTCGCTGTTCGCGGCCTCGAGTTCCGCCGTTCGCGCGGCGACGAGCCCCTCGAGGTTGTTCCGGTGCTCCCGAAGCTCCTCTTCGGATCGCTTGTGTTCGGTGATGTCGCGCGAAATGCCGAGAACGCCGATGATCGCGCCGCCCTCGTCTCGCATGGGCGTCTTGATCGTCTCGAACAGCCCGCGATAGCCGCCGTCCGCGAAGGTCAGCCATTCCTCGTTGACGGTCGGGCCGCCCGCGTCCATGGCCCGCCTGTCGTTCACGAGGAAAAAGTCGGCGAGCTCCTTTTCGACGAAGTCGTAGTCGGTATTGCCGACGATTTCCGCCTCTGTCGCGCCGAAAAAGCGTCCGAACATGGAGTTGCAGCTCAGATAGACGCCGCCAGGAGTCTTCAGCCAGATCAGATCGGGGATGGTCTCGACGAGCGCATGCAGCCGCGCCTCGGAGAACCGGAGAGCGTCTTCGGCGCGCCTGCGCTCCGTGATGTCCGTCGCGAATCCCTCGATGCCGAACGACCCGTCGGGATAGCGTTCGGTGACGCGCGCGTTCATGCTGATCCAGATGCGCCGGCCGTCGGCCGTGTTCGCCTCGTACTCGAAATCCCTCACGGTTCCGTGTTCGCGCAGTCTGGCGATGAATTCGTCCCTCCGCTCGGGGCGGACATAGAGGGCGTTGCGAAGGTCGAAGTAGTGATGCGCGGCCTCTTGCGGCGACGCGCATCCGAGCATCCGGGCGAGGGCGGGATTGACGCCGAGCGCCCTGCCGTCGGACGTCGTCGAAAAGATCCCGACGGGGGCCTGTTCGAAGAGTTCCCGGTAGCGGCGTTCGCTCTTTTCGAGCGCCGCGTCGGTTCGCCTCTGGATCGTCACGTCCGAGATGAAGCCCTCGAGAAAGAGGAGTTGTCCGTCGGTCGAGAAGATGCCGGCGCCGTGCTCCCGGACGTTCTTTTCGGCTCTGTCGCGTGTCCGGATGCGGTATTCGATGTCGAACGGCCTCCGCGCGGCGATCGCCTCCCGGATCGACGAACGGACCCGGTCCCGGTCCGATTCATCAATCAGCGATGCGTAGGAAATCCGCTTTGAGACGAAATCGTCGCTTCCGTATCCCGTGAGCCCGAGCGCGCCGTCATTTACATAGAGCATGCTCCAGTCCTCGTCGTCGCGACAGTGGTAGATCATGCCCGGGTAGTTGCGCGCCAGAATGTCGAGGGCGCGTTCCCGTTCCTTCAAGACGGTCGTGTCGTCGGGGTTCACGGATTGGTTCGAGCGGATGCCGGATTCATCGGTCACTCGAAAGTCGCCTCCGCTCGCATCCCGGATGGCCGTACGCCCGCCGGAATGCCATTTACGGAAAAATTCGTTCTATTGATTATCATACCGCATCGGGAAGAAGGGGAAAAGCGGATCATGCCGCGCGGGATAAAGTCGCGCGATGGCGAGGCGTGTTTGTTGACAAAATGTATGCTTTTATGGTTTTATTGGCATATCTCGTGTTCAAACATGGAGGGATCGACTGTGACGGAAGGGATCTGTGTCAAAAAAACGGCGGCGATTCGCGGGCTCTTCAAACGCATCGAAACGAACATGGATTCGGTCGGGAGAGACATGCCGGAAGCGTTCAGGGACGTATACGAGTGGATGATCCGGAACCGGATCCCGTTCGCGCCCGATATGGGATGCATCGCCTTCTACCCGGACATGGAGTTCACGCCCGAACGCTTCGCCGCCGAGGTCGGCTTTCCCGTGAACGGGGCCGCCCCGGCGTCGGAGGACATCAGGGAACGCACGCTGCCGGAGGCGACGGTTGCGTCGGTGCTTCACGTCGGCCCCTACACGGATCTTGGCGCCGCGTACGAAGCGCTGATGTCCTGGATCGCGGCCGAAAAGAAGACGATCGCCGGCCCCTTCCGGGAGTTCTACCTCAACGATCCCGCCGTGGTCCCGGAGTCGGAACTGAAAACCGAGATCCATGTCCCGGTGCTGTAGCGGCGTTGCGGCGGGAGAGACGCGCTCTTCCGCCGCGTTTCACCGTGCCCTCTGGGGCGTGATTCATTCCTGATCGTGCGTATGCTATCATGACAGAAAATATGTGCTGGAAGCGTTGCCGGAGGAATG
>CALMZW010000195.1 GCA_937870605.1 uncultured Synergistaceae bacterium | reverse complement strand
AGGGGATCGAGAGTTCGTCCGCAACGGCGCACACCCAGTTCCGCATGGTTTCGCGGCGTTCGTGCGAGGCGCTGATGTCGAGGAAGACGAGTTCGTCGGCGCCTTCGTCCATATAGCGGCGGGCGAGGCTCGCCGGATCCCCCGAATCCTTCAGGTTCACGAACCGGACTCCCTTGACGACGCGTCCGTCCCGGACGTCGAGGCACGGGATGATGCGCCGCGTCAGCATGCGGACGCCTCGGCGAACGCTCGGGCGAGGTCGAGTTTTCCGTCGTACAGCGCGCGCCCGAGAACCGCGCCCGCGAGTCCCGTTTCCCGGAGCGCCCTGATGTCCGAAAGTGTGCTTGTCCCGCCCGCGGCAAGGATCGAAAGTCCCGGAAACAGGGTCAGGATGCGTTCGTAGAGCGCGATGTCGGGCCCGAGGCCGCACCCGTCCCGTTCGACGGATGTGACGAGAAACGTCTTCCATCCCAGGGCCGTCAGCCGTTCGACGGACTGCTCCGGCGTCTCATGCGTCGTCGTCTTCCAGCCGTCTACGGCCGTGCGGTCGCCGCGAACATCGACCGCCGGAATGATCCGGTCGGCGAAACGAGCGATGATCGTCGCGGCGAGCGACGGATCCGCGAGGGCGCTTCCGACGTAGACCGCATCGGCTCCGGCGTTCAGCGCGGTTTCGATCGATCCGGGGGTGCGGAGGCCGCCGCCGAAGTGAATGCGCATCCCGTGACGCTTCAGGTCGGACAGGACGTTCGCATGAATCGGACGACCGTATTCGGCCCCTTCGAGGTCGATGACGTGAATGCATTCGGCGCCCGCTTGCCGGAAACGGAGGGCCGCTTCTTCCGGAGCGTCGGGAAACACGGTCGAATCGGAGAATTCGCCTTTCCGCAGCCGGACGACGTTGCCCTTGTAGAGATCGATGGCCGGCAGAAGGATCATGCGACGCTTTCCTCTCCGGATACTCCTCCCGCCTTCTCCAGTCCGGCGATGACGGAGGCGAGGAGCCGCAATCCGACGGGGCCGCTTCGTTCGGGGTGAAACTGGAAGCCTACGGCGCGCCCGCGCCTGAGGGCCGACGCGAAGCGGACGTTCTCGAATGCGGTCGTCATCAGCGTATCGGGGCTCGACAGGACGCAATAGCCGTGGACGAAGTACATGAACGCGCCGTCCGGTGGGGACGCGCCGTCCGTTCCGTCGACGAGGCGGATCTCGTTCCACCCCATGTGGAGGCGTTTTCGGGTGCGAAGCGCCTCAACGCGGCCGCGCAAGATGCCGAGCCCTGAATGAGAGCCGTTCTCGTCGCTCGACTCGCAAAGCAGCTGCATTCCGAGGCAGATCCCGAGAATCGGCTTCCCGAGTCCGTTCCATTGCAGAAGCGCGTCGGCCCATCCTGTGGTCCGGAGTCGCTCCATCGCCGCGCCGAACGCGCCGACGCCGGGCAGAAGCAATGTCGTCGCGTCGCGGAGATCGTCCGGCGTGTCGAGCAGCCGCGCCGCGCCACCGAGTCGCGCCAGGGCGCGCCGGCCGGGCCCGGGG
>CALMZW010000194.1 GCA_937870605.1 uncultured Synergistaceae bacterium | reverse complement strand
GTCGGCGTTTCGATGAAGCTTCCCGTCGTTCCTGGGCCGCTGTCGCCCGACATGATCGTCCCGATGATCTCCCGCGACGGCCGCACATGGTTCCCGGTCCCCTACACGCGGGACGGCGACACGCTCCGCTTCGAGACGACGCACTTCAGCATCCTCGGCGCCGTCCTGATCGGAACGGCGATCGGAACGGCCGTTCTCGCGGTCATCCGCGCCCCGACCGAGCTTCCGTCCGTCTTCCATGACGAGGCCCCCTTCATCTCGTCCCCCTACCCCGACCCCGAGGGGTGGTCCATCGCGTGGGCGAAATCGCTCGGATCGGGGGACAAGGGGCTCAAGGACGAAAAGGCGCTCGACATCGTCTTCCGGACGCTGTGGGACGACTACCGGAAAAACGTCATCGAACTCTCGGAGCTTCGCGACAAGCGGATCGCGCGGGCGCGGGAGTCGAACCTTCCGGTCGAACCGATCCTCGACGAACTTCAGCCGCTCTTCGGGAAGCTCCGGGAGAATCTCGAACGGAACCGGGCGCGGGCCTTCATGCAGTACGGCGTCCCCGACTCCGTCATTCAGGTCCGGGAGGCCCTCCTCACGGCAAAACGCATTCTCGTCACCGACCCGACGGGGCGCGGCTTCGCGGATCCGGGCCCGATCACGGTCTTCGTGACGTCGAAGCCCGGCGCGAACGACGGGGAAACCATCATCCGATGGACGTCGAACCCCTACCTCTTCCTGTGCTCGACGACGAACCGGGACACCCTCTATCTGACGGTTCTCCACGAGTACTTCCACGCGATCCAGAAGCGCTACCTCTCGAACGCCAACCCCAACATCTTCCTGACGGAAGCGACCGCAACGCTGCTCGAACGCGAGACGATCCCGCAGTTTGACGCGAAGGGGCTGAAAATCTCGAGCTACCTCGCGGATCTCGGCAAGATCAAAATCGGACTCAAGGGGCCGAAGCTGCCGCTTCTCTGGGGCGACGCGAAGCCCTACCAGCGTTTCGGCTACGGGATGTCCTGGTTCCTCGAATTCATTCGCGACGAGGTCTACATGAAGGACTTCCCGACCTCGAAAAAGGAGAACTTCCAGAAAAACCTGCTCGCGCACTTCCGCGACACGAACCAGACGCCCGCGTTCCTCGACGTTCTGACATGGGCCGCCGGAGGCGACGCGAAGAAGCTCGGGAAGGTCCTCGTCGACTACGCCGAGAAGGCGATCTTCCCCGGACTGCCCGGCGCGACGCTCTACGAACGGACCTACATCGACGCGCAGAACCGCTTCACGGTCTTCGACGATCCGAAGACGCTCCACGAGGTCATCTCGCTCGACGCGGAAGGGAGCTTCGAACTGAACGACACGAGGATCGCCCCCTGGTCCGTCCAGTTTTTCGAATTCCGTCCCGCCCCGCAGGCGAACCGGAAGGTCCGGTCGAAGCTCGCGGTCGTCTGCCCCGCCGAATGGTTCGACACGTCGAAGACCGTCGGACGGAAGCTCTACATCCGGAACGCGGGCGATGCGAACGTCGCGGCGCTCACGCCCGGCGCGAACGGCGTCCGGGAAGCGGTCCCGTTCGACGTCCCGCGTCGGCTCTCCGTCATCGACACCGGACAGACGGGGTCCGGATGGGTGTACGAATACTCGACCGGCCGCGTCTTCCTTCTCGATCCGCCGCACGACCTTCGCACAACCGTGATCGGCAACGCATCCGCCCTCGAGGGGGCGTCGCTGCGGATCGACTGGACGCTCCCCGCCGTCGCGGCGAAGACCCCCGAACTGCTGGAAGGCTTCGACCTCGACATCGTCGTGTCGTCGGCCGATCCGCGGGTCCTCTATCACGCGCGGCTCGATCCGGACGAGACGACGCACACGGTCCCCGCCGGGTCGACGGCAGGCGGCGTCGGAGCCGCGAACCTCGTGAACCGGAACGCGCTCCTCCGCATGACGACCGTCGTGAAGGGAGAGCCCCGGCTCGCGAGCTTCCCGGCCGAAGCGCTCATCGAACCGGATCGGGCGCGGATCATCCCGTTCTTCGAAAACCGGAGCTACTGGCTGACGGCCTCGCCGCTCGGCAACGACCCGAACGCGCCGCTGCCGCACGTGCCGATGCGCGTTTCTTCGTCGGTCGCCGGACTCGACGGCGAGATCCGCAAGGATACGCCCGAGTGGAACCGCCTCATGGAACTGAACTCCGGCGTCCAGGGCGCCGCGAAGGCGATGGAACAGCAGCTCGTCGACGAGCTGAAGAAACTCGGCCTCTCGCACCTCGCGGCGAATCCGGAGACGATGAAGCAGGCGATGGACGCGCTCCGGATGGCCGGCATCGGCCTGCACCCGTCGTCGCCGCTGAACCGGGCCGTCGTCGGAAGCGGGTATCGCAGGCGCGGAACCCCCGTCGTCGCAACCGTGAGCATATCGATCCCGAACATCCCGCTCATCCCGCTCCGCATCGCGGACGCTTCGGGAAACGAGCGGGTCTTCGCGCGTCTGACCGTACGGAAGTGGTTCGTCACGACGGGCTTTCAGACGAGCCCCGAGGTGCAGGGAGCCTCCGGAAGCGTCTCCCTGACCTGGGACGCGACGGCCGGGAGCCCGGCCTCGCCTCCTCCCTCGCCCGACCTGCCCAACGACTCGGGGCGCAGGATCGTCCGCACCCCGGCGCAACAGGACGCGTTTTCGCTCGAGATCGTCGTGTTCTATACGCTCGAATTCCTCGACGGACAGCGCAGGCCCGTCGTCGAGTCGGGCCTGCCCGTCCGGTACGAGAACCTGTCCGCGACGTTTCCCGCGGGGATGTACTTCTGCCCCGTGAACGCAGTGAACCCATGATCAGGAAAGGAGTGACGTCCGTGAATCCGCGACGCACCCTCGCAGCAGCGGCGATCATCCTCGCTTTGACCTGCGGATTCCATGCCCCGGCCGAAGCCGCAGAAGCGCTCGTACGACGCTGGGCGGAGCCCTTTTCCGTCCTCGTGCCCGCCGACTGGACGCCGATGCTCGATCGCAACGCGACCGGCTTCATCAGGGGGAAACAGCCGGGCCGGAATTCCTTCTCGCCGTTCATCGCGTTCATGACGGGCTTCGAGCGCGTCCCGAAGGCCGGATGGGAAGGGTTGCTGAACGAGATCGAACGGTCGTTCTCGAAGGACGGGCGAAACTTCACGAGTTCCCGCGAATCCGTCACGCTCGGCGACATCGATGCCGTCAGCCTCGCATGGTCGGCCGAGGCGAAGGTCGGAAACGAGTTCTTTCCGATGGCGGGACGCTTCGTCGTCACGACGTCGGCCGTCCGGGACGGACTTCACGTGCTGCTGACGCTGATGGGCGACGGCGCATCCATGAAGGAAAACGCGGCGCTCGCGGAGACGATCCTCTCATCCGTGAGCGCGGACATTCCGCCGTTCGGGGAGATACGCGCGATCCCCTACCTCGAACCGAACAACGACTTCCGGCACATCAAAGGGGCCGGAATCGACGACGCGGGGCGCGTCTCGCTCGGCGCGTCGGACGTGAACGGCGTCAAGCTCTTCGCGCCGGACGGAACGCCGGCAGCGTACATCCGGAAGACGGACGCGCTCCGGCCGTTCAACGCCGTCCGCGCGACATGCGCTCTTCCCGACGGAACGGTGTTCGTTCTCGACGACACGTACGGAGAGGGATACATCGTCCACTCGCTCTCGCCCGAGGGCGCGACGCAGCGACGAGTCGCCGTCAAACGAAACGTCTTCGGCGAAAAGCGCGTCTCGCCGACGCAGATCATCCCGCTGCCCCCGGCTGCGGGGGGCGTCTTCGCGATCGCAAGCGCACCGGATCTCTTCCTCTTCGCAAGCGACGGCGCACTCGTACGGACGCTCGACATTCCGGGCATGCAGGCCCTCGCGACGCTGCCGGACGGCGCGTTCGCCGCCGCCGTCATCCCGGAAAAAGGAACCGGACGCATTTGCATCATCGATGCGGAAGGGAAGGAACTCCGGTCCTGGGGACGTTGGGGAAGCGGCTTCGAGACGGTCTCGTCCGATTCCTTCCGGCCGAAATTCATCGCCGCGGACGGGCGGGGACGCATCTTCGCGCTGGATGACGACGAGGATCTGCTGATCGCCTATGACGCATCGGGGACGCTCGGGCGGTTCATGAAGATCCGCCGGTTCGGTCTTCCGGAGGCGCTCGCCGCGAACGGCGCGGGGGACATCTGCCTCGTCGCCCGCCCCACGTCGGGCGGCGGCGCGCAGGCGTCCGCCTTCGTGCTTCGGGACGCGTGGGAGCCCGTATCCCGCGACGTCGCGCCGTCACTCCCCGGCTCACACCCCGAAGAGGGGACGAACCCGGCCGCGATGACGGACGAAGAGCTTGACGCCGAAATCGAACGGCATACGCGCGCGCTCGAGCTGCGCGAACGCGGCGCGGCGCTCCAGACACAGGGACGGCTCGCCGAGGCGGCGGCGGTCTTCGAGAAGAGCCTTGCGCTCTATCCCGACCCGTCGCTTGCGGAACACGTCGCGCTTCTCAAAGCCGCGTCCCTTTCGCCGACGCCGCTCCCGACGTCCGTTTCGACGCTCGTTCCAACCCCAGTTCCAACGCCGGAACCGACCGCAGCGCAATCTCCGACTCCGACGCCATCTCCGTCGCCTTCTCCAACGCCTGCGCCGACTCCGACGAATGTCCCGACGCCTTCCCCCGCGCCGTCTCCAACGCCTGTTCCATCGCCCGTTCCGACGCAGACGCCGAAGCGCGACGAAGCGGAGGAGCGGGCCACACGCCTCCGCTCGGAGGGAATCGCGCGACAGAAAGAGGGACGCCTGTACGAAGCCCTCGTCAAGTACCGGGAGAGCCTCGTCCTGGCTCCCGACGCCGAACTGTCCGCCTACGCGGACCGTCTCGAGTCGCTCCTGCGCGAGCGTGCGCACAAGCTCGTCATCAAGGGGATGGACCTCCAGAAGAAAAAGATGTATGAAGAGGCGATGAAGGCCTATCGAGAGAGCCTCGCAGCCTTCCCGGACCCGAAAATCGTGGAGCACGTGGAAAAGCTTGCGGCGTATATGCTGTCGCTGAAAAAGCAACCGTAGCGGAAACAGGAAGGTGGGAGTCGAATCATGGTCTCATTCGTTTCGCAGTCTCTCCGCGACGCGCCGGGATGCGGGGGCGTTTCCGCGATGTTCCCGACGCTCGCAGCGCTCGCGTTGTTCGCCATGTTCGCGACAACGACGCTGACAGCGTTTTCTGCGGAAGCGGCCGTTTCGTCGGACGACATTTCCGAATCCGTCCCCCTTTCGGCGGACCTGGAATCCGGCGAATCGGAAGAAGAGTTTTCCTCGGACATCGACGTTCCGGATTTCTACACGGGCGCGGACGGAGACGTCTTCGCCCTGGCGGAAGACGTCTTCGGCTCGCCCGACCGGGAAGCGGATCCCGCCGACGCCGTCGGCGACCTGGAACCATTCCCCGCCGAACGGGAGGCGCTCGAGAAGGCGCAGGCCGACCCGAACCGGCTCAACATCATGACGCTCGCAATGGTCCGTGCGAGGATGGCGACCATGTTGCTCGCAAAAGCGCGCGCGGCGGGGGATCTCCCCCCATCGCAGTCGGGCATGGACCGCGCGCTGGCGTACGGCCTCTCGGCCGTCGATCTCGTCCCCGACGAGCCTGCGTTCACCTTTTTGCTCGCGCAGATCTACGCGGCGCATACGAAAAGCACCCTCATGCTCTCGCTGGCGGAGGACGCGGCGGAACGGACGCTCGCGCTCGATCCGGCGAAGGCCGAAGCCCGATTGCTGCTCGGGGCCATCCTCTTCCGGGAGCGCTATTTCGGCCCCGCGATCGACAGCTTCGAGCGCGCGCTGACGGATAAAGGCGACCTTCTGGACATCCGTACGGCGGGACTTCTCGGTTCGGCGTACTGCCTCGACGGACAGACGGCCCGCGGCGTGCGCTTCCTCGACGCCTTCGCGAAAAAGCACCCGAAGAGCGGCCCCGCATTGTTCGCCCTCGCCGTGCTGCACCACGCGACGGGGAAGGATAAAGACGCGCAGGCCGGCATGAAAAAGGCGATTCCCGAACTGAAGGCGGACCCGGATGCGCAGAAGTACGCCCGGTCGCTCCTGAAGGAATGGGGAGGGAACGGACAATGAAAAACCGCGCATGCAGCATCTCACGGCAGCCACGCGCCGCGATCGCCCTGCTGCTCCTGCTGCTCCTCTCCGCGGGCGCTCTCCCCTCGGTCGCGCAGGAGCGGGAAAGCGACCGGCCGCAGCCGCCCGTCGTCGCGGGGGCATTGTCGGGTCTCGGAGCGCCGGCCGACCTCGAAGCCGCAATGGACGCGGATCTCCAAAAGGTCGCAAAGCAATATGCCGGCACGGAACCGAAGAACCCCAAGAGCACCGAGCATACGAAATGGCTCAAGAGCTATCAGAAGGCCATGGACTCGGTGCGAAAATCCTATGCGGCGCGCGACGGACGCTTTTCGACGATCGAGAAGGCCATCAAGGCCGTAGGCGGCGAAAAGGAGTTCCTGAACTCGGGGAGCGCGCCGAAGACCCCGAAAAGCGATGTCGACATCACCGAGCTCAAGCCCGGGACCGCAAAGAAGCTGATCGGCGAGCTGAACGCGAAAGGGTTTTCCATCAAGCCGCACCCGACGATCCCCGGACGATTCGACGACCCCGTGAAGAAGCTCGTGATCTGGGAGACGCCGCCGAACGTCGAAGTCGGAACCCAGGAGTGGAAGAACTGGGTGACGACGCGCGCCGGAGCGGAGGACACGTTCGCGACCGCAGGAGGGCTCCACAAGACCTCGGGCGGAAAGATCGGCGCGGCCGACCCGCAGGGAGCCGTCCTCGACAACGTGAAAAAGGCCGTCGAGGCGGGAATCCACCGGAATCCCGCGACGGAGCCGATCGACGCCAAGACCGTCGGAAAGAGCGTGAGCAAGTCGCTCGAATGGACGAACGCAAAACGCGCCGGTCTGACCACGAAGGAGTTCGCGGGACAGGCCGATGCGCTGCGCAAGGGCCGAAGCTGGGACGAAGCGGGGATCACGAGCCCGAACGACCCGCCGGAAGTGCGGAACAAGAAGATCAGCGACTGGCTCGGCAAGGCGCAGGACGCGCTGACGAAGACCTACAACCGGGCCGTGAAGCAGAGCCAGGATCTCAACAAAGCGCGAGTGAAGGAACTTCACGAGATCATCCGCAAGCCCGCGGGAGCCGACGGCGGTCTGACGCCGCGCCAACAGAAGCGCGTCACGAAGCTGATCGACGAAATCCGCTCCATCCCGCAGGGCAACAACGAGACGCTGAAAACCATCACGGAGCGATCTCCCGAGATCGGCGGCAAGCTGACGGGGCAGAAGCTCCGCACCAACCCCGACGGAACCGTCACGAACCTGAAGACCGGCAAGACGACGACGCGAAGCGCAGCCGCGGAAAGCGCGACAGCGCCGACGAGAAAGAGCGGCGTCCAGACCGTGAAGGAATCGGTTCCGACCGCGCAGCAGCCGAAGGAGACCGGCCCGGTCAAGCCGGTGACGCCGTCGAAGATCACGAAGTACGGCGGCGGCTTTCTGCTCATCTATCAGGGGTACGAGTCGATCAAGGCCTATTCGGACTATCTGGACAAGGCCGCGCGAACGGATCCCGAGAATTTCGGCGTTCTCACGATCGGCAAGGGCCTCGGGCTCGGCGTGGCGACCTTCTTCGGAATCCCGGGCCTGATCGAACTCGGCGAACGCTCGGGACGCGAGGTCCGCGAACAGTACGAAAAGGACCTTCGCGAGGGAAAGACCTGGCTGCTGCCGCCCGCGTTCTGGGGCGGCGCGTACGGCGCGTGGAACTTCGGGAAGGCGATCTTCGTCGATCCCCTGATCGCCGGGGGCGAGGCCGTCGCAGAGGGGTGGAACCTCTGGGACGACTACGCGAAGGCGCGAAAGGCGGCCGAAGACGCGCTCAAGGTCGAAACGCGCCTCAAGGAGAAGTACAAGCCGCTCGAGGACATGATGTCCCACGTCATCGGCGGCCCGCTGCCCCCGATCTGGGACAAAAACCGGTTCAAATACTACAAGATCTTCAAGCCGCTCATCGACAACCCGGCCGAACTCGAGCGCATCATGAAGACGCCGCGCGGCCGCGACCTCTGGAAGTGGATCAAGGAATACAAGGAGCGCCGCGCGAAGGAGCTCGGAATCACCTTCGGCCGACCGGGCGCGGACAACCCCGACGACAACGACAACATCGGGCGTGCGCTCATGGCGCTCCCGCCGCAGGACCGGCCGCTCTACCTGCGGGCAGTCGAAAAAGACGACGCCTTCATGCAGGAATTCCTGACGTCGCGCGACAGGGGAGCTTTCCCCGACGACCTCGGTCCCGAAACGCTCGGGGCCTTCCTGCAGGCGTCGCGCGTCGCCGGGAGCGCCGGCGGCGCGGTGACGACGCTGCCGATGCGCCCCGAGCAATGGGACGCCGTGCGCGAGATCTTCAACGACCTGCTGCGACACGTCGGCGAGACGCCCGACACGGCCGTCCTCGCGGGCGGGTACGCCCGCGGAGTCGCCGCGCTTCTCGGGACGGCGGGAGAACCCGCGACGCTCGTACAGCCAACCGATCCCGTCGAAACACTGTCCCGCTTCCGCCTGCTCATCATCCCGACCGGCGCGCTGTCGGACTGGAGCATGTCCGAGCCCTTCCGGCGGACGCTGGAGGCCTACGTCTCCGGCGGCGGCACGATCCTCACGTTCGCGCAGCAGCTCGGGAAAGAGTACGGCATCCTGCCGTCCGGCGGGGAAGCGCCGATCGCCGGGTACGGCTTCGCCGAGGACCAGAGCTGCCAGTACGCCTCCTCGCAGATCACGACGCCCGTCGGCGCCTTCAGCTCCATGACGAAACCGACGCCCGACTTCAACGTGGACGGCTACTTCCTGAACTACCCGCCGAAAAGCGCCGTATGGCTGTCGCGGACGAAGAACGACCAGCCGTGCATGATTTCCTATCCGCACGGCCGCGGACGCGTGGTGCTGTCCACCCTGTACATGGACTGGGCCGCGGGAAACCACCAGAGCACGCAGGACGAACGGCTCTTCTTCCGGGATCTCGTCGCGTTTCTTCTCGCGGACGCCGAGACGCCGGTCTTCACGAAGGGCGATAACGTCTCGCTCCGGCTGACGCTCCCGGAACCGGATAAAAAGGCCGGCCCGGGGAAAGACTTCCGGCCTCTCGTCTTCCGGCCGGACGGGTCGCCGATTGAGACCGGAGATGTCGCCGTATCCTCGCCGACCACGGCGGTGCTTTCGCTCACGAACCTGGACGCGACCGGATACTATCGGGTGGGAGGCGGCCTCCTCGACGGGAACGGCGCGAGCGTTTCGCACATCGCTCCCTCCGTCCGCTTCGCCGTGAGCGCTCTTCCGTCCCTCGCCGCACAGAACAGGACCGACGCGCCCGACGTCCGGATGTCGCTCCAGAGCGACCTCGAACAATACATCCGCGGCGCGGTCGGGCGCTTCACGATCCTCGCGTGGAACAACGGCGACACGCCCAGGAAGATCCGCGCCAACTGGCGCTTCCCACACAACCTGTGGAGCGCGGGAGACCGCGACAAGGGCGAGTACCAGGGAAGCATGCTGCTGGAACTGGCCCCCGGATCCCGGGCGACCGCCGAACTCAGAATCCGGATCGTCAATTCCGACGGCATCGACCGGCTGTGGGTGGATTTCGTCGACGATGAGACGAAGAAACCCATCATCACGCTCTCGAAGGGCTTCTACACGAAGAGCCCGCAGACACCGGTGACCGTGACGTCGGACAAGGGCGGCTACTCGACGGGCGAGCATCTTCTCGGCGAGGCCCGCTTCGGGAACCCCTTCGGCGCGAAGAGCACCGGCTCCGTGCAGTTCGTCCTCACCGACAGCTCCGGTCGGACCGCCGCAACGACGGAAGTTCCGTTCGAATCGGAAGCCGACGGCGCTGTCGTCTCGTGCGACATCCCGCTCGGCGATCTCTTTT
Organism: uncultured Synergistaceae bacterium; assembly: GCA_937870605.1. Lineage (GTDB taxonomy): Bacteria > Synergistota > Synergistia > Synergistales > Aminobacteriaceae > CALFXN01. Next base: position 19,820 of record CALMZW010000194.1, on the reverse strand, counting down.
CCGGATCGTGCGTCCTGCAGGCGTTCGTCACGCTTCGCGGAGCCATGAGCGGAATCGGGGAGCTGCCGTTCGTATACAAGGGAGTCGCACACCCGTTCCGGGGCAAGGTCCTCGACCGATTCACGGGCGATCCGGTCGGAAACGCCCGGATTTCGTTCTATCTCGGCACGGAACGGACGGATGCCGTTTCGGACGCAAACGGCGTCCTCTCCCTCTCCCTTCCGGCGGCCGTGTATACCATCGCGGCCGAAGCGGACGGGTACAACTCGTTCACGCGCACCGCGGCGATCCGCCCCGCATCCGGAGACGCAAAAACGGATTCAGGCGCGTTCACGCTGCGTCTGCTCCCGTTCGGCAAGGGAGCGGGAACCGGCATGGTCCACGGGACGGTCTTCGACCGCGTCACGAACGAGATCGTCTCGGACATGGCGATCCAGTTCGTCCGCGGGACGGAGATCCTGGAGATCCGCAGCGACGCGACGGGGGCGTATTCCCTCGCGCTGGAGCCGGGCGACTACACCGTCCGGTGCGTTCAGGACGGAATCGGCCTCGGCGACTTCCCGCTGCGCGTTCTCGAAGGCTGGAACCAGACGCTCGACCTCTTCCCGGCCTGCGGCAAGGTGACGATCCGCGTGCTCGACCAGGTCACCGGGAAACCGCTCCGGGGCGCTTCCGTCGCCTTCAGGGACCGCGCGGGCAAGCAGGAGTGGAAGACGGACGCCGCCCCGTACGTCAACCGGGACGAAATCTTCCGGACAAGCCCCGGAAGGCGGCAGATCCGCGCCACGCTCGACGGGTATCACGCGCTCGAAACGGAGACATTCGTCAGCGAACGCCCCACGCCCTGCACGCTCTTCCTCAGACCCGTGAAGAGCGCGCTCACGGTGCGCGTCTCGGACCTCGTGACGGGACTGCCGGTCGAAGGCGCGAACGTCTCCGCCATGCGTCCGGGCCAGACGCCCCCCGCCGGAAGCGAGTACGCGGGGCGGACCGATACGAACGGTTCGTGCCCGCTCCGCCTCGAGGACGGGCGCTGGGCCATCGTCGCGGAAGCGAAAGGGTATCAGAAACTGTCGACGGAAACCGTGACGGCCGTCAATCTTCCTGCGACGGACGGGGTCATAGCGTTGCCGCTGTTCCTCGCCGCGGACACGACGCAGGCCCCAGGCGCCGTGAAGGTGCTGGTCCGCGACGTTCTCACGGGAAAGCCGATCGAAGGCGTCACGGTCCAGTCGACGCAGCCTTCGGGCGGACACACGACGACCGTCGCGACGGACGCCTCGGGACAGGGGACGCTCATGATCCCGGACGGACGGACCGCGTTGCTGTTCCGGAAGGACCGCTACGAGGAGCTTGCGACGGAAATCGTGACGCACTACCGCAGCCGGGAGGTCGAGGAGTTCTATATGACGCCGGTCCACACCGTCTGGCCGGTCGTCGTGCGCGCCCACAGAACGGGCCAACCGCTCGAAGGCGTCCGGGTCTTCCGGATCGAGGGCGAGACGCGCCGCAATATGGGCGTCACCGCGACGGACGGTTCGATCCGCCTGAACGTCCCGAGAGGACGCCAGATTCTCGAGTTCGTCAAAGACGAATACGCCGCGTTCCGGACCGAGTTCTTCTTCTCGGGGACCGGACGCGAGGAATCGCTCACCGACGACGTCTACATGACGGAGAAGACGCTCCCCTACGCGGGCGTCGTCAAAGACGCGGAAGGGAAGCCCGTATCCGACGTCACCGTCGCCGTCAAACAGGGCGCGGCCATGAAGACGCTGGTCACCGGAAGCGACGGCCGGTTTTCCGCGGATCTCTCCGCGGGCGTTTTCGAGATCTCCTTCTCGAGCGACGGGTATCCCTCGCTGACGACGCAGGGATACCTGGGCGGCGCTTCGGACTCGGACGAAGCATACGTCCTGACCTCCGGGGACGTCTCGCAGGGAACGATCTCCTTCCGGGTCGTCGACGCGCTCACGGGAAAGCCCATCCCGGCGTTTTCCGCGTACCTGCTGAATACCGCGTGGAAGGACGGACGCGACGGCGCCGTCAGCATCGCCGCGCCCGCGGGGAACCGCCAGACGATCTTCCGCGCCGAAGGCTATCACGAAACGGGCTCCTTCTACCCGACGACCTTTCCGGGACAAACGGTCGTCCGAACGATCCGCATGCAGCCGTCGACGGGCGAGATGACCCTGAAAGTCCTCGATGCGCTCACAGGGAAGCCCCTCCCGAAATTCTCCGCCTACATGCTGAACACGGCATGGAGCGACGGGACGAACGGGACGATCTCGGTGCGCGTTCCGGCCGGAAACCGCCAGACGATCGTCCGCGCGCAGGGATACTACGAGACGGGCTCCTTCTACCCGACGGTATTCACCGGGCGTTCCGTGACGCAGACCGTCTTCCTCTGGCCCGTCATGGGCGAATTGACCTTCCGAGTGCTCGACGCGATGACGGAAGCGCCTCTGCCTCTCTTCTCGATCTACTTCATGAACTCGAACTGGCGGGACGGGAAGGACGGTTCGTTCACCGGAAGCGCCGAACCGGGCAACCGCCAGACCATCATCCGCGCGCAGGGATACCTCGAAACCGGCTCCTTCTACCCGTCGACGCACCACGGACGGTCCGTGACGCGGACGATCCGTCTCTGGCCCGAAGCGGGACAGGCGACCTTCAACGTCCGGGACGCACTGACCGGAGAGAAGATCCCGCGCTTTACGGGCTATCTCCTGAATTCGAACTGGCGAGAGGGGCGCGACGGCGCGATGTCGGCCTCGGCCGCTCCCGGCAACAAACAGACCGTCATCCGCGCGGAGGGGTATTACGAAACGGGCTCTTTCTACCCGACGACCTTCAGGGGACGCACGACCGACCAGACGATCTTCCTGTGGCCGTCCACCGGAACGATGACCTTCCTCGCACGCGACGCGCTCACGGGGAAACCGGTCGAAGGCCCGTTCAGCGCCTACATCCAGAACAACAACTGGCAGCGATCGGACCCCGGATCGGAACCGTCCGGCGCGGAACGGACGCTCTCGGCGCGGGCCGAACCCGGCAACCGCCAGTCGGTCGTCCGGGCCGACGGATACTTTGAAACGGAATCCTTCTATCCGACGACGGTCCAGGGGCGAAACGCCGAACTGCCCGTCTACCTCCACCCCGTAGCGCCGAGGGGACTGATCGTGCTTCGCGCCGAGGACGTCGTCACCGGCATGCCGGTGCGCAACGCTACGTTCGTCCCGTCGGGCGAACGGCCCGTCGCCGCTCCCGAAGGGACCGCGACGCACTCGGCGAACGCGCATTTCAAACACCAGTGGTTCCAGGCGTCCGCGCCCGGATACCGGAACGTGAGCCTCCCGGGCTGTTTCGTCGCGGGGCGGCAGGGCGTCGAACTCATCCTGCCGATGGAAGAGGAACTCCCCGCCGGGACCGGAGCGCTTCGGGTCTCCGTGACGGATTCCTCCGGGAAACCGCTCGAAGGCGCCCGCGTGACGCTCGGCGGGAGAGGGAAGGAAACGATCGCGTCGTCCGATGTCACGGGGCGGGCCTTCTTCGCCGAAGTGAGTTCGGGAATCTACACGCTGTCCGCCCAGAAGAGCGGATACCAGAGCGAAAGCTCGAGAACGGCCGTCCCCGGCGCGACGGAAACGCTGCACGCGCTCAGGCTGAAGCAGCTTGGCGAGTTTCGCGCGCGCGCGCCGTACACGCCGCGCATTCTCTCGGTTCCGGACGACATCGTCCTGCGTCCCGGAGAGCGGCAGACGCTGCAGGTGACGCTCGGAAACGACGGCGACGCAGCGGGAAGCTCCCTTTGCGTGTTCGACATACCGGGCCTCCTCCGGAGCGAACAGGAAATCCGCCTGAGCGCGCGCGAACGTCGCCAGGTTCCGTTCGACGTGGCGATCCCCGAAGACGCCGTCAGCTCCCGTCTTTCCGGCGCGGTCACGCTCGGGACGCAGACAGCGACCGGCAGCCTTCGGGTGGAAGCGCCCACGTTCCGGTGCGTCGCGAAAACCGACAAGGAAGCGTACCGCGAGGGAGACATGCTCGCGTTGCAGGTCCTGGTCTCGACCGATTCGAAGACGGTCGGCCCGGACGACCTCCAGGTGCGCGTCACCTTCAACGACACGTCGCTCGTCCGGGATCTGAAGATCGTCTCCGGCGACGCGGCCGCGACATTTCGCGACATTCCCGTCGCCTTCCGGGGCAACAAGCTCATGTACGGTCTCTACCACCGGAGCGGACGTTCCATCCTGATCAACGCGATCCCCGTCCTCGACGGCGGACGCGAGGTGCTTCTGCTCCCGGACAAGGCGCAGTATCGCGCCGGAGAGACGATCAAGCTCCGTGTTTCCGGCGCGGCGAAGGAAACGGTCACGTTGACGTCGGGGCTATTCCGCCGGGGCGCGCAGGCCGGCGAATCGCGCGAGATCACGCTCGGCGACGACGGAACGGGCGCCGTCGCGATTCCGCTCCCGGGGACGATGCCCACGGGAACGCACGAAATCCGCTGCGGGGACGCGGCCGTGGAGATCGACATCCGAGGCTACGAGACGAAGGTTCTCGACCGCCGCGTCGAAACGGATACGGAAACGGGATCGCTGCGGCTCCTCTGGACCGCGGCGACGCGCGGGCGCATCCCCTGCCGCTGGACCGTCGAAAGCGTTCCGTTCGACGGGACGGGAGACGCGGAAGAAGTCGCTTCGGGGACGATCGTTCTCGAGGGGGAACGGGCGGAATACTCCGCAGCCACGGATCTCGATGCGGAGGAATCGCGCGAACTGACGCTGACGCTCCTTCCCGAAGGGGCGGCGGACGGGGACGAGCCCGTCGCAATCGTTCGGTACGCGTGGAGCGCCGCGGGGGATGCGGAGAACGGACACGCCGACGGCGCGGCGGAAGCGGCGGAAGTCCCCGAACCCGAACGAAAGCCCGAGGACATCGCCGCGCCGGACATCCGGTCCGAACCGGAACTCCCGACGGATCAGCAGGCGTCGTCGTCCGATTCCGGCGACGCGTCCGCGACGCCGAAGAAGCAGGCCGTCGCGGCGGCCGCGCTCCAGAAGCACCTGGCCGCGCAGCTCCGGAACGAAGGAGCTGCGCTCCAGCGCAGCGGCCAGTATAACGACGCGCTGGCCCGATACAGGGAGAGCCTCTCGGTCATGCCGGACGAGGAACTCGAGGAGTACGCCGTGAAGCTCGAAACCCTGCTCCGGAAGCGCGCGAAGCGCCTCGCCGACGAAGGGACGGAGCTTCAGCGGCAGAAGAAGTACGCCGAAGCGGTCGAAAAATTCCGCCGGAGCCTGGTCTACTACCGCACGCCGAAAGTCGAGGAACATATCCGGAAGCTGCACCTGTACATGGAAGCGCTGAAGCGGCGCCAGAAGTAGACCGAACGCAAGCGACACGACACCGTCAGACAGTGCGGCCCCCTGCGACGAATGCATGCAGGGGGCCGCGCTGTCTGACGCACAGGTTCGGAGAGGTCGTCAGTCGAGCGTCCTGTGAAACTTGAAGAGGCTGACGCCCAGAAAGACCGCGATGAGGACGCAGAGCGCGATGACGGGCAACGCAAGCGATTCGAGGCCGACACCCTTGAGCAGGATCCCCCTCGTGATGATCTGGAACCAGGTCAGCGGCAGCGCCATGCTCAGATACCGGAAGACCGTCGGCATCCCCATCCGGGGAAACATGAACCCCGAAAGCAGGATGCTCGGCAGAAAGCCGAAAATCGAGAGGATCATCGCCTGCATCTGGGTCTTCGACACGGTCGATATCAGGATCCCCCACATCAGGGTCGAAAAGATGAAGAGCAGCGTCAGAAGATACAGAAGCGCCAGGCTTCCCCGCATCGGAATGCGGAAGACCGCCCGGCCGACAAGAAGCCCGATGGTCAGCTGGGCGTACCCGACGCCGAGATAGGGCGCGATCTTTCCCACCATCAGCTCCCACGGGCGCATCGGCGTCACGAGGAGCTGCTCCAGCGTTCCGCGTTCACGCTCGCGGACGATGGCCATCGACGTAATCATCATCATGGTCATCGTCAGGATCACGCCGAGAATCCCCGGCACCATATAGTACGGCGTCCGGAAATCCCGGTTGTACCACGGCCGCAGGCGGACATCGTACACAGGCGACATCCCGGTTCCCGTCGCCTCCGCAACGACGGCCGCCGACTTCCGCAGACCGATCATCTCCGCCGCGGCGATCGCCGAACTCGCGGACATCGGGTCGGAAGCATCGACGATCACCTGAATCGCGGCGCCGTCCCTCCGGGCGAGACGACGCGCGAAATCCGGGCCGAAGACGATCCCGACGACGCCGTCGCCGCGCTCGATCGCCCGGCGGATTGCATCATAGGAGGCAGCGTACCCCCTGATGTCGAAATACTGCGTTGCGGATAACGACTGGATGAATTCCCGGCTCTCCTGTCCCATCGACTGGTCGAACACGACCGTCGGAAGATGCTTGACGTCCGTGTTGATCGCGAAACCGAAGAGGATGAGCTGCACGATCGGGATCAGCATCAGCATCGCGAGCGTCAGCGGATCGCGCCGCATCTGGATGAATTCCTTGACGATCAGGGCTCTCAGGCGTCGCATCGTTGCCCCTCCATTCCAGCCGAAGAGCGGACATGATGCACGAAAACGTCCTCGAGCGTCGGCTCGCGCTCTTCCCACGCGGCGGCGCCGGCGACGTCCGCCGGAAGCCGCGCGCCGCACGCAAGGACCCGGACGGATGCTCCGAAGATGTACGCATCGAGGATGCCGCCCGACACAAAGGCGCGGATCCGATCCAAAAACCCGATGGAATCCGGGACTCGGGCCTGCCAGATCTTCCCTGCGGCGACGGTCAGCTCCCGCTTGAGGGCGTCGGGGCTCCCGGAGATCAGCATCTTTCCGGCGTACATGAGGCCGAGCGACGTGCAGTGCTCCGCCTCGTCCATGAAGTGCGTGCTTGCCATAATTGTCGCCCCTCCGTCCGCCAGATCCGCGATCGTCTCCCAGAATCGCCGCCGGGCGGCGGGATCGACGCCGCTCGTCGGTTCGTCGAGAAAGATCATCTCCGGCTCGTGGACGATCGCGCATGCGAGCGCAAGACGCTGCCGCACGCCCCCTGCGAGCGCCCCCGTCAGCGTCCGCTCGCGGCCCCGGAGGTCCGCGAGGGCGATCATGGCGTCCACGCGCTCCCTCCGCTTCGCGTTCGCCAGACCGTACATTCCGGCGTAGAACGTCAGATTTTCCGCGACCGTCAGATCGTCGTAGAGGCTGAACTTCTGGGACATATACCCGATCCGCCGCCGGATCGCCTCCCCCTCGCGCGCGATGTCGCACCCGACGACGCGCCCGCTCCCGGACGACGGGCGCAGGAGGCCGCAGAGCATCCGGATCGTCGTCGTCTTCCCCGAACCGTTCGGTCCGAGGAAACCGAAGATCGCGCCGCGCGGAATGTCGAGATTCACGCCGTCGACGGCCCGGAAGCTCCCGAAGTCCCGCGTGAGCCCGACGGTCGAGACGGCCGCCTCCGCGTCCTTCACGCGACGTCCCTCCCGCTCTCCGCCGCGAGAACGAAGACGTCCTCGAGCGTCGGGCGGACCGCGTCGACGTCGGCGGCGATCCCGGCGCGAGCGAGATGTTCCCGGAGGCGCGGGAGCGCGTCTGCGTCGGCTCCGTCGACGACGACGCGGACGGTCCGCCCGAAACTCGATACGGAGAGGCTCGGGAAATCCGCGAGGCGCCTGCGCGTCTCCGGGACGTCCGTTCGGACGCGGAGGATCCGGTGCGGGAAACGGTCGCAGATCTCGTCGGGCGTCCCCGATTCGAGAACGCGCCCCTTGTGGAGAAAGACGAGCCGCGTGCAGAGTTCGGCCTCGTCCATGTACGGCGTCGATACGACGATCGTCACGCCCCCGCGATTCAGGCGATAGAGGACGCTCCAGATGTCCCGCCGCGAGACCGGGTCGACGCCCGTTCCGGGTTCGTCGAGCACGAGGAGTTCCGGTTCGTGGAGCACCGCGGCGGCGATCGCGAGCTTCTGCTTCATGCCGCCCGAGAGCCGTCCGGCGAGCCTGTCCCCGAACGGCAGAAGGCCCGTAAGCTCCAGAAGCTCCCGCGAACGCGACGCCGCACGAGCGGCGTCCATCCCGTACAAACGGGAGAAGAGGGCGAGGTTCTCGAGGATCGACAGGTCTTCGTACAGGCTGAACCTTCCCGCGACGTACCCGATCCGCCTCTTCGAATCGCTCCCGTCGCCGCCGACCCGTGCGTCGACGGTCCCGGACGATGGCGACAACACCCCGACGATCATCCGGAGCAACGTCGTCTTCCCCGCGCCGTCCGGCCCGACGACGCCGAACACCGAGCCCCGTTCGACGTCGAACGACACCCCCCCGAGCGCGCGGACATTCCCGTAGAACTTGTGGGCGTCGCGGACGGAGATCATCGGAAGGTCACGTCGGCGGGCATTCCGGGACGCAAGAGCCCTTCCGCGTTTCCGACACGGACCTTCACCCGGAAGACGAGATTCGCGCGTTCCTCGGGCGTCAGACTCTCGCGCGGGGTGAACTCCGCCTTCTCCGCGACCTCTCCGACGCGGGCCGGAAAGACGCGTCCGGGGAACGAATCCACGCGCACTTCCGCGTCGCCGCCCGGCCGAACGCGCCCGAGCATCGTCGAGGGAATATAGACGCGCACCCAGCAGTCGGCCTCGTCCCCCAGGACGAAGAGCGCCGCTCCGGGATTCGCGAGTTCGCCCGGCTCCATCGCCCTCACGAGAACGACCGCGTCGAGCGGTGAGCGGATCGCGCGGTCTTCCGCACGAATCACCGAAGCCCGGAGCACGGCGTCGAGGCGTTCGATCTCGCGTCGTTGGGCCGCGATCTGGTCCTCGCGGCTCCCGGCCTGGAGAAAGCCAAGGCTCTCGCGCGACGCGACGAAGGCGTTCCGCGCCACTTCCAGGGCGAGCGCGACGTCGTCCATCTGCTTGCGCGACACGGCGTTCTCCTCGAAAAGCCTGCGATAGCGCCCGTAGTCCCGTTCCGCCTGCTTCAGGCGGGAGGCCGCCGACGCGACGCCTGCGGACGCCTCCCGGATCCGCTGCGAGCGCTCCCCCCGTTCGAGATCCGAAAGCAGCGCGCGTCCGCGTTCGAGCGCCGCCAGGTCGCGCGAGACATCCGCGTCGAGGTCGTCCCGGCGAAGCGTCGCGACGATTTCTCCCGACCGGACCCTGTCTCCCTCTCGGAAGCGCATTTCCTCGACATACCCGCCGATCTTCGGCGCGCGCGTCACCTCCTGAACCTCGATCGTCCCCGTCGCGCGAAGAAGGCCGTCCTCGTCCCGGGACGCGAACGGAAGCGGGATTCCGCCGGTCCACAGCAGCGATCCCGCGGCGAGCGCGATTCCGAGGACACAGAACGCGAGGCGTCTCATCGGGGCTCCATTCCTTCCAGCAACAGTTTCAGCAGCGGCTCGACGGCCCGTTCCTCTTCCGCGAGTTCGGGCAACACCAGTTCGACGACCGCCCTGAAGATGTGCCGGTAGTTCACGACGGACGCCACGACGTACGACATGAGAACGGGGTCCGCGTCGATCCGGAAGACGCCGCTCTTCTGTCCCTCCACGAACGCTTCCTTCAGAAAGCGCACGAGGCCGGAAATCGTGACCGAGAACCGTTCCCGAAAGGCGGGAGACGGGTGCAGGATCTCGTGATACAGGATCGGAGCGATCTCGCGATACCTCGAATGGAGCGCATCGAGCGAACGGGCGTAGAACGACACCCGTTCGAGCGGCGGAAGGCCGCGTCCCGGGGCGATGGACGCATCGATGATTCCGAAGATCCGGTCGAGAACCTCGCAATACAGTCCGTCCCGGCCGCCGAAGTAATACGACACCATCGCCATGTTCGTCCCCGCTTCGTTCGTAATGTCCCGGACCGTCACGTTTCCGTAGCCGCGAAGCGCGAACAGCTTCGCCGCCGCCGCGAGAAGCCGATCTCTGGGGCCTTCCGCCGGGGCGTCTCCGGTTTCTCCGGGTCGGACGTCCGAACCGGCGCCTTCGTCCTTCGCGGCGGTCGCTTCGTCCGTCGCCTTCGTCGCTTTCAGCGCGTCGCGCATGAGGTCGCCTCCAATTCAAACAAACATTTGTTTATTCCGGCTGAAGTATACCCGCCCCGCAGCGTCTGTCAACTCCCCGGGGCTTTTCGCGACGAATCTCCCGCTGCGCGCCTTCGTTCCGTTCGGAAAAGAGCGACATCTCGGGCGAAAGCGGCGGGAATGTGGCATAATAAGCATCGGTCACAGATCCCGACCATCGAAGGAGTCCTGATATATGAAGCGAGGTCACATGATCATCCTCACGGCCGGAATTCTTCTCGGCGGGTGTTTCGCCACAGCCGGGGGGCTTTTGTCCGGCCTGGAGCGGCTGTCGTTGACGCCCCCCGCTCCGGTGGCGACGCAGGAGCACATCGTCCCGGCGAGAGACTCCTTTGTGGAAATTCCGGTATCGGCTTCCTTCGCGGATCTCGAACGCCTGGCTGACGAACGGATTCCCGAGGCGGTCTACGACGCCGCGGCCCGCCCGCTCGACGTCCCGACGGGCAAGGCCGCCGGAGACCTCCACGTGCGCCGGTCGGGCAAGGCGACGCTGCGATCCGACGGAAAACGCCTGATCTTTTCGATCCCGCTGGCCTTCACCTCCCGCATCAAATGGGAGGCAGAGTTTCTGGGGCTGCGGCCGAGCACGAACCAGACCCCCTCGGGCGCGTTCATCCTGACGATCTCCCTGATCCCTTCGTTTACCGACGACTGGGAGCTGCACACGAGTCCCGACATTTCCGTCGAATGGAAGAAAAAGCCGTCCATCGAGCTTCTGAACCAGACCATCGGGATCGCCGGACTGCTGGAAGACCTGATGCAGTCCCGGTTTCGGGAAGAAGCGGGCGTCCTGGACAGGGTGCTGAACGAGCAACTCCGGCTGCGCGAGCGCGCCGCCGAGCAATGGAGGGCCCTGCACTCTCCGATCCGAATCCGCTCCACCCCCGACGTGTGGCTCGAGGTGGAGCCCCGCGGCATCTACCGGCCGGTCGTCCGGATGGACCAGAAAACGCTGACGGTCACGCTCGGAATGGTCGCGGGACTCCGCGCAGCCGCAGGAGCCTCCCCGCCCGAACGCGTCGAAACCCTGCTTCCGAAATTCTCGAAGGGCATCCCCCGCTCGCGCGGGGTGGACGTTCAACTCCGCCTCTCGATGCCCTACGACGTCATCAACGAATCGCTCGTTCCCGTATGGAAAGGGATCGAGTTCCACAGCGACGGCGCACGCGTGACCATCAGGGACCTGAAAATCTCCGGAAACGGGGACAGGCTGGTCGTCGCGGCGGACATCAAGGCCCAGGGGCCGGGGTTCTTCTCGAAGGCCGAGGGCGTCATCTATCTGACGGGCGTCCCGGTTCTGGACCGCGCCGCCCAGATGGTCCGCATCGATCGGTTCGACTTCGACCCGTCCACGCTTTCGGGGCTCGCCGCCAGGGCTGCATGGCTTGCGAAACCGACGTTCGTGCGGTCGCTGCAATCCAGACTCGCGTGGTCCATCGCCCGGCCGCTCGACGACGCGCGTTCGGCCGTGCGGGACGCGCTCTCCACGGCCGCGCTCGACGAGCATTTCGTCCTGACGGGCACGCTCGACGAACTGACGCTGGACGACATCACCGCGCAGGAAGACCGGCTGAGCGTCCTCACGTCGATCAAGGGACGACTCAGCGTACGCTACACGCCGTGAGGCGAACACAAACCGAAGAACAGACACCATCACCCTGATGCTGCAAGGAGGACGGAACAAATGGAAAAAAACCCGATTTACGCGGAATCCCTTGAGGCGCACCGTCGACACAGAGGAAAACTCGAAGTGACGTGCCCTCTGCCCATCGAGACGATGCACGATCTGGCCGTCGCCTATACGCCGGGCGTCGCGGAACCGTGCCGGGAGATCGAACGTCGGCCCGAAGCCGCCTACGAGGTGACATCGAAGGGACACATGGTCGCGGTCATCACCGACGGCAGCGCCGTCCTGGGACTCGGGGACATCGGCGCGGCCGCGTCGCTGCCCGTCATGGAAGGCAAATGCGCGCTCTTCAAGCGCTTCGCGGGCATCGACGCGTTTCCGATCTGCATCGACTCCCGCGACACGGAGGAGATCGTCCGGACGGCGGCGCTCATCACGGCCTCCTTCGGCGGCGTCAACCTCGAGGATATCTCCGCCCCGCGCTGCTTCGAGGTCGAGCGCCTGCTCCAGGAAAAGTGCGACATCCCGGTCTTCCACGACGACCAGCACGGAACGGCCGTCATCGTTCTCGCGGGATTGCTGAACGCGCTCAAGATCGTCGGAAAGAAACTTTCCGACGTCAAAATCGTCGCGAGCGGCGCAGGCGCGGCCGGAACGGCCATCATCCGCTTCGTCATGAGCGCCGGCGCGCGGAACGTCATCATGTGCGACAAGTCCGGAGCGATCTATTCGGGACGTCCCGAACACATGAACGCGGCGAAGGAGGCCGTCGCCCGCGACACGAACCCGAACCGGGAGAAGGGGAGCCTCGCGGATGTCCTGCGCGGCGCGGACGTCTTCCTCGGAGTCTCCGCCCCCGGGCTTCTGACCGCCGATATGGTCAAGACGATGAACTCGGGCGCGATCGTCTTCGCGATGGCCAACCCGACGCCCGAGATCTTCCCGGACGAGGCGAAGGCCGCAGGCGCCGCCGTGGTCGCGACCGGACGCAGCGACTTCCCGAACCAGATCAACAACTGTCTGGGATTCCCGGGAATCTTCAAGGGAGCGCTCGACGTGCGCGCCGCCCGGATCACCGAATCCATGAAGATCGCCGCCGCGCACGCGCTCGCGGGGCTCGTTCCCGAGGCGGAACTCACAGCCGAGAACATCATTCCGGCCGCACTCGATCCCCGTGTCGTTCCTGCCGTCGCCTCGGCGGTCTCGCAGGCCGCGCGCGACGCCGGAGTCAGCAGGATCTAACGCCCGGAGCGGCGAACGCATGATGCCGTCAGGCGGAAGGAGCGCCCCGAACCGCAACGCGAGAAGGGGGTGTTCCTTCCGCCTGTTGTTTGCGTGCGTCCTGCTCGCGCTCGTCTTCGGCCGCTCCGCGTCCGCGACGCCTCTTTCCGACGACCTGTCCGAACCGCGGCTCTCCTCGATCGAAGCGTCCCTGAGGGAACGCGCCGAAGCGTTCGAACGGCGCTCCGACGCGTTCCGGCGCGAGGAAGCGGCGTCCCCGGCGACGGAATTCGGCGTCCCGTCCGAAAAGGCGAAGGAATTCGAGTACCTTCTCGCGAACGTCCGGAGCGTGTATTCCCGTTCGATCGGGGCCATCGACCGCATCAGGGAACTCGCGGAGCGGAGGGAGGAATCCCGGCGCGCGGTTCCGCCGCCGCTCCCGCACCCGGCGCCCTGGTCGCTCTCCTTCCTCGACGAACACCTCGAAAAACTCGACGACCTGGACGAACAGGTCCGCGAGAACGAATACCAGCAGGCGCAGCTCCGCGAGGGGCTCAAAGAGGACGCGGACGATCTCGATGCGGTCCGGAAGAAGATCCGGCAGGCGGCGGAACGTCTCGGAGACATTCCGGAAGGGTCCGCCGCGCGCAGGAAGGCCGAGTGGGAGCTTCGCTTCCTGAAGGCCGAGGAGGAGGCGTTCGGCGCGTCGACGGAGTTCTACAGGCTCCGCCGGACCGTTACGGATCTCGAACGCGCACGACTCGACCGGGAACGGACGCTGTTGCGCGAACGCATCGCCGTGATCCGGACCGGACTCGCGTACGACGAAGCGGACCTGCGGGCGCGGATCGCGCGGATCGACGAACGGGCCGTCCGATTCGCCGAAAGCGCCGAGCGCTGCGCCCGGCTTCTCGCCGATCCCGGCATGACGGAGACGACGGCCCCGGACGGTCTCCGCGAAACGATCCGAAAGCTCGAGGACCAGGCGCGACAGGCCGGGGGGCTTCTGAACGCGATCCGGGAAACGTGGGAGCGCCGGTATGCGCTGCTGCGATCCCCCGCGCCCGAAGCGGCCGCGCTCGACGCCTGGGCCGGCGAGGCGACGTGGTGGTCGGATGTCGTTCGGGACCGCCTGGCGGACCGTCAGCGGTTTCTCACAAACCTGGCCGCGCGAGCGCCGCTTCCGGAAGAGGCGTCGTCTTCCGTCCGCGACGCGATCGAACGCGGCAAACAGGAGACGCTCGACTACATTTCCGCGGTTCTCTCCTTCTCGCGGCTCCAGCGACGCCTTCTTGACGAAATCGGGAAACGGAAGAACGCCTCCGGTCTCGGCGAACGCCTGCGAGGCGCTTTCGAACAGCGTTTTTCGGACATCCGCGACATCGAACTCTGGACCGTCGGCGACGTACCCGTCACGCTCGGCAAGCTGCTTCAGGCGCTCCTGATCCTGCTCGTCGGCATTCCCGCAGGGAACGCAGTCCTGCGGTTCGTCAAGAAGCGCCTCTACCGCAGGCAGCGGCAGGACATTCACGCCGCGCTCCTCCTGCTGCGCATCGCGCAGTACCTTTTCGTGACCCTGCTTGCGTTCTCGGCCCTCCATGCGGTCCGCATCCCGCTGACGGCGTTCGCGTTTCTCGGAGGCGCGATCGTTGTCGGCGTGGGGCTCGGCGCGCAGGAGTTCTTCCGCAACCTCATCAGCGGGCTCGTCCTGATGATCGAAAAGCCCATCCGGATCCACGATATCATCGAGATCGACAACGACGTCGCCGTGGTGAAGGAAATCGACTCCCGGGCGACGCATGTCCTGACGTTCAACGGCGTGGACGTCTTTCTGCCGAACAGCTACTTCTGGGAGAACCGGATCGCGAACCGGACGTTCTCGTCGAAGAACGTCAAGCTCCGGATGACCGTCTGCGCGGCGTACGGCTCCCCGGTCCGGGAGGTCGAGCGGATCCTGCTCGAAACCGCGGGATCGCATCCGAAGATCCTGCGCGATCCCGCGCCGGGCGTCACGTTCGCGGACTTCGCCGAGCACTCGCTGACCTTCCGGCTCTCATTCTATCTCTCGCAGCGCGACCTCCTGCTTTCCTGGCCGCTCTACTACGACGTGATGAGCGACCTCCGGTTCGCGCTCACGGACAGGCTGGAAGCCGCAGGCGTCGAAATCGTCCCGACGCACAGGCTGGCATGGTCGGACGCGGAGCGGAGCGCGAAAACGTTGTAAAATCGGTGCAAGACTGGAAAAAATACATAGGGAGGGAAGCCCATGTCTCGAAAACTCATCGCTGTTCTCGTTCTCATTCTCGTCGCCATCGGCGCGTATACGGTCCTGCGCGAGCGTCACGTCGCGTCGGAAAAGCCCGCGGAAAGCCCCCCGCGACTCGTCAAGACGATGACGCTCTCCGCCGGGGACGACAGCTTCAAACGTTCCTATCCGGGCAAGGTGCTCGCGTCGCAGCGCGTCGATCTCTCGTTCCGCGTCGCCGGAACGCTCATGGAAATGCCGACGCTCAAGGGACAGAAGATCGCAAAGGGGGATCTCGTCGGCCGTCTGGATCCGAGAGATTTCGATACGCAGCTGCAGAACGCGAAAAGCTCTCTCGACAACGCGAAGGCGCAGCTCGCCGCGATGAAGGCCGGCGCCCGCAAGGAAGAGATCTCGCAGCTCTCGTCGCAGGTGGCGTCGGCGAAGGCCCGAATGGACGAGGCGGAGACGAACTTCAAGCGCATGGAATCGCTCCTCAAATCCGGCGCCGTCGCCAAGGCGACGTACGATCAGGCGAAAACCGCGTACGACGTGGCCCGAGCCGCGACGAACACCGCGTCGCAGGAACTCCAGAAAGCCCGCGCCGGATCCCGCAAAGAGGACGTCGACGCGATGGAAGCGACGATCAAGGGGCTGGAATCCAAGGTCCAGGCCGCGCAGAGCGCGCGCGAGGATACGGAATTGCGAGCCCCCTTCTCGGGAATCGTCGTCGACCGCTACGTCGAGAATTTCCAGAGCGTCCAGAAGGACCAGCCCGTCGTGACGATCCAGAACCTTTCGGAACTCGAGGTCGTCATCGCGCTGCCCGAGCAGGACATGGCGCGCTCGAAAGCCGCGGGCAAAATAGAGATGAACGCCCAGTTCGACGCGCTTCCGGAACGTCTCTTCCCGCTCTACCTCAAGGAAGCCTCGACGCTCGCCGATCCCCAGACGCAGACGTACGCCATCACGTTCGGAATGTCCTACCCCGACGGACTCCTGGTCCTTCCGGGCATGACGGCCACGGTGCAGATTTCGGCGTCAGGCATGCCGCAGCTGACATCCGGCTTCACGATCCCGTCCGCCGCGATCGTCGCGGAGAAGGGCGAGAAGCACTCCGTCTGGCGCCTCGCGGGCGAGCCGCCGGCGGTCCGGAGCGTTCCGGTGACCATCCTGGGGTACAACGAAGACACCGTTCGCGTGTCGGGCGATTTCCACGCAGGAGACCGGATCGTCGTCGCGGGAACGCAGTTCCTCGCTGAAGGGGAGAAGGTCCGCCTGTATCGCCCCGTGTCGGAACAGGGGAACGCCCCCTCCGGGAAATAGGAGCGGGCCGCCATGAACATCGCGGAGTACGCCATCCGGAAAAAGACAATCACCTGGTTCATGGTCGTCCTCCTCACCATCGGGGGCATCGCCGCCTATACGGGACTCGGCAAGCTCGAAGACCCCTCGTTCACGATCAAGACCGCCGTCGTGAGCACGGCCTACCCGGGGGCGTCGCCGGTCGAGGTCGAACAGGAGGTCACGGAGGTCATCGAAAGCGCGATCCAGCAGCTCGGGCAGGTGGACAAGGTCCGCTCCCTGTCGCAGGAAGGCGCGTCCGTCATTTACGTCGACATCAAGGATACCTTCACGGGAAAGGATCTTCCGCAGATCTGGGACGAACTGCGGCGAAAGGTCGGGGACGTCCAGCGTTCGCTGCCGCCCGGAGCGGGGCCGTCGCTCGTGAACGACGACTACGGGGACGTCTTCGGCGTCTATTTCGGGCTCACGGGAAAGGGATTCTCGCCGAAGGAACTCGAGGACTTCGCGATCCGGCTCCGCAAGGAACTCCTGCTCGTCCGGGGCGTCGCGAACGTCCGGATCGCCGGCGCGCAGCAGCAGGCCATCTACGTCGAACTCTCCCGGGTGCGGATGTCGCAGCTCGGGATATCGCTCCAGGAGATCTTCGACACGCTCAAGGCGCAGAACCTCGTGGCGTCCGCGGGCAAGGTCCGGTCCGGGGCGGACTACATCCGGATCGAACCGTCGGGGACGTTCACGTCTTCCGAAGAGATCTCGTCCCTGCTGCTCCGGGGATCGTCGGGCGCCATGATCCGGCTCGGCGACATCGCATCGGTCACGAGAGGCTATCTGGATCCGTCGCGATCGCTCATGCGGTTCAACGGAGAACCCGCCGTCGGAATCGGAATTTCCAACATCAAGGGCGGCAACGTCATCACGATGGGAGACGCCGTCAAGCAGCGACTCCGGGAGCTCGAGTCCGAAACTCCGGTCGGAATGCGGCTCGGGTTGATCTATTACCAGTCGGACACGGTCCGCGATTCGATCAACAACTTCATCGTCAACCTGCTCGAATCGCTCGTGATCGTGATCGGACTGCTGCTCGTCTTCATGGGCCTGCGCAGCGGGATGCTCATCGGCGGCGTGCTGCTCCTGACGATCCTGGCGACGTTCGTGGTCATGCGCATGGTCGGGATCGACCTTCACAGCATCTCGCTCGGCGCGCTGATCATCGCGCTCGGGATGCTCGTGGACAACGCCATCGTCGTCGCGGACGGCATCCTGGTCCGCTCCCAGATGGGACAGGACCGCACCGCGGCAGCGAGCGAGGTGGTTCAGCAGACGCAGTGGCCGCTCATGGGAGCGACACTGATCGCCATCATCGCCTTCGCCCCCATCGGTCTGTCGCCCGACAGCACGGGAGAGTTCTGCAGCAGCCTCTTCCAGGTGGTCGGCATCTCCCTGCTGCTGAGCTGGATTCTCGCCGTCACGGTCACGCCCCTCGCGGGCGTGGTCTTCCTGAAGCCGTCCGCCTCCGACCAGGGGAAGGATCCTTACGGCTCCGGACTCTATCGGGCGTACGCCGCCTTCCTCGAACTGTGCCTGCGGCGCAGGATCGCCGTCGTGTGGACGGTCGCCGGGGCGCTCGCGCTTTCCGTCGTGGCCTTCGGCTTCGTCGACAAGTCGTTCTTTCCCAGCTCGACGAGTCCGATGTTCACGATCGACTTCTGGAGGCCGAACGGCGCGCATATCGAAACGACCCAGGCGGATGTCCGGCGGATCGAAACGTTCCTTCTCGAACGCCCTGAAACCGCCTCTGTCGCCGCCTTCAGCGGCGAAGGAGCGCTTCGCTTCCTCCTGAACTACACTCCGGGAGATCCGGGAAGCAATTACGGGAGCCTCATTGTCACCGCAAAGGGAACCGAAGAGGGAATCCGTCTCATGAGGGACGTCTCCGGCTTCGTGGCGGAATCCATGCCGCAGATCGATCCGCGGGTGCGGCCGTTCAGCAAGGGAACCGGCGGCGGCGCGAAGATCCAGGTCCGTTTCCTCGCGGAGGATCCCGAAGTTCTCCGGGATCTCGAACGGAAGGCGAAAGAGATCATGAAACGCTTTCCGGAGAGCGTGAACATCCGGTCCGATTGGGGGCAGCGGGTCAAGGTAATCCGGCCCGAACTCGACGATACCCGGCTCCGTTCCTCCGGCCTGACGCGAAAGGACGTCGCGACCGCGCTCGAACTCTCATTCTCCGGGTCGTCCGTGGGGCTCTACCGCGAGAACGACAAGCTCATCCCGATCGTCGCGCGGCTTCCGCTCCTCGACCGGGGCAACGCCGGGACGATGCCGGAGGTCCAGGTCTGGAGCCCGCTCATGCGGCGCTATATCCCGCTCGTCCAGGTGGCATCCGACTTCCGGGTCCGCGCGGAGGACCCGACGGTCTACCGCCGGAACCGGATGCGCACCCTCACCGTCGAGTGCGACGCGTCCGACGGACGGACCGGCGTCCTCTTCGCGAAGATCCGCCCGCTCATGGAGGCGGTCGCGCTGCCGCCGGGCTGCGCGCTGGAATGGGGCGGGGAGTTCGAAGGTTCGCAGAAGGCCCAGGGAGGCCTGATGCGGATGATCCCGCTCGCGTTCGTCTTCATCGTGCTCATCCTCGTCATGCTCTTCAACGCCTACCGGCAGGTGACGATCATCCTGCTGACGCTGCCGCTCTCCCTGACCGGCATGACCGCGGGACTGCTCGTCTTCGGAAAGTCGTTCGATTTCCTGGCGCTTCTGGGCTTTCTGAGCCTTGCGGGAATGCTGATCAAGAACGCCATCGTCCTGATCGACCAGATCGACCTCGAAATACGGGAGGGAAAGGCCCCCTACGCGGCCATCGTCGACTCGGCGCTGAGCCGGGCGCGCCCCGTCCTGATGGCCGCGATGACGACCGTCCTCGGCATGATCCCGCTCTACTTCGACTCGCTCTTTTCGGCCATGGCCGTGACCATTATGTTCGGGCTCACGTTCGCCACGGCGCTCACGCTCATCCTCGTGCCGGTTTTGTACGCGCTGTTGTTCCACGTTTCGAAGGCGGGATCGCCCGCGTCCTGATCGAGGACAGGCGCGCAAGCGGAAGAAGCGGAAACGAGAAGAGGGGAGGCGCGCCGCGCCTCCCCTCTCTCGTTCATTCTCCGTTCTCACGCGTCTGCCGGAATCTCTCGGGCAGGCCGCTGCGTTCTCCCTCTTACCGCTTCATTCGCGCGGCAAGCACCGGCGCCAGCAACAGGACCGTCCAGAACGACGCG
>CALMZW010000193.1 GCA_937870605.1 uncultured Synergistaceae bacterium | reverse complement strand
TTCATCTACGGTCTTGGTTATGAAGGCGTTCCTGAACTCCCGCTGCTTGACCTGCGTTTCTTTTCCCGCTTCCAGAACGGCCTTCTGCTGCTCCGGAGAGAGTTTTGCGAACGCCTGTTTGCTCATCAGGACAACATCCGGAACCATGAAGTGCAGCGTCCAGGAGAAATAGTCGGACACTTCATAGAGCTTCAGGGTCAGCAACGTGACGGGGTTGTTCTCCCAACCGTCGAGAACGCCCTGTTGCAGCGCGCTGTACACCTCGCCCTGGGCCATCGGCGTGGCGATCGCACCCATCGCGTTGAGGGTATTCACCATGAGTTTGCTGTCCATGACGCGAATCTTGAGTCCCTTGAGATCTTCCGGCTTTGTGATGGGTTTCTTTTTGTTGATGAGGTTCCGGGACCCTGCGTCGGCCCAATACAGGAAGACGAAGCCGGCCTTGTCGATATCCTTCCTCATGATCTCGCCGGCTTTCCCGTCAAGAGCCTTGAACATGTGCTCCGTACTCTGGAAGACATACGGCAATGAAAGCACATCGAGGGCCGGAACGAACTGCGCAGCCGGACCGGCGGAGGACATGCACATTTCGATCGTTCCCGCCTGAAGGCTCTCCAGCGCCTCTCTCTGGCCTCCGAGCTGACTGTTGTTGAAAAGACGGATTTCGACGGAACCGCCGGTTTTTTCCTTGACCTTCGCAACGAAAAACACCATTGATTCGGTCGTGGGATTTCCGTCCGGAAGGACGTTGGACAGTTTCAGTACAATGGGCGCCGCCGAGGCCGAAGGAACCGCCCCGGCCAGGAAAACTACGGAGAAGACAACAAGAAGCGCAAACACCGTATATCGCTTTTCGGAAAACATCTCTCTTCCTCCTTCATGTTCCGCTGGATCGAACCGCCTCCCCGGATGCTTCGGGGAACCTCATTCCGCGAGAGCGCCGACGATACAGTCTTTCATCTTCCTTCTCCGATCTCGTCCCCCCTTCGCGTCCATCGCGCAACGGACACAATCTTCGGTCCCGGTCGCATCAGGCGACGTCACTTCAGCCCCATGACCGCTTCCGGAAGGAACGTGATGATCTGCGGAAAAACGGTAATGATCGCAAGGACGAGGATCATGGTCAGAAGGTATTTCGAGTACGCGCCGAGAATTTCCCCAAGGCTGGCTTTGGCGATTCCGGTGGCCACGAAGAGGGAAATCCCCACCGGCGGCGTACACTGCCCGATCGCCATGTTCACGATCGTCATGACTCCGAAATGAATCGGGGTCACTCCAAACTGCGACGCAATGGGAAACAGGATCGGGACCAGGATGATGATGATCGGGGAGACATCCAGAAACGTCCCCATGAAGAGCATCAGTCCGTTCATCAGGAACAGGATCACCAGACGGTTTTCGGACAACGAAAAGACGAATTGGGCGATTTTGGACGGAATCTGCTCCGCCGCAAGGATCCAGCCGAAGCTGGACGCGGTCGCGATGCACAACACGACAACCCCGGTGGTGATCCCGGTTTTTACCAGGAGTTTCGGAATATCTGTCCATTGAAGTTCCCCGTAGACGAACTTCCCGACAATGAACGAATAGACAGCCGCCACTACCGAAGCTTCGGTCGCAGTGAAGATTCCGGACAGAATCCCGCCCATAATGATGACCATCGTCATCAGCGCGAGAATCGCATCCACAAACGCGCCCCATCGCTCTTTCCAGGTCGCGCGCCGTTCGGCGGGCAGACGCCGCGCCCGGGCGAAGAGAGCGCTTGTGACCATGAGCGCGAGCCCCATGAGAATCCCGGGAAAAACGCCGCCGAGAAACAATCCGCCGATCGAAATGCCCCCCGTGATTCCGAGAATGATCATCGGGATGCTCGGCGGAATGATGATGCCGATCGCTCCCGCTGTTGCAACGACGCTTGTGGCAAGGTCCTTGCCGTACCCTTTCTTCTCCATCGCGGGAATGAGCACGCTGCCGATGGCCGCCGTGTCCGCCGCAGTCGACCCTGATATTCCGGCGAAAAACATTGCCGCCACGATGCTGATCATCGAGAGTCCGCCCCGGATGTGCCCGACGAGGCTCGAGGAAAAGGTGATCAGTCGTCGGGAGATCCCGCCGGATTCCATGAATCCTCCCGAGAGGATAAAGAAGGGAATCGCAATGAGAGAGAACGACTCGACGGACGTGTACATTCTCTGCGCCACGATGAGGGGATCCATGCTTCCCGCAAAGACGAGGGCCAGAGTCGCCGAAATCGCAAGCGAAAACGAAACCGGCATGCGTATGACCAGCAAAAGGATGAAGATCGCAAAGATCATGGTCGCCATGTCAGTTTCCCCACTCCGAGCACTGTCGCGACGAAAGCCGCCCGATATGCCGGAGCGAATGGATGGCCATCAGCGTTCCGCTCAGCGGCAAAATCAGATACGGCCAGCTCATCGTGAATGGAAGGAGCGCCATCAGTTGCCGCTGGTTCAGCTTGACAAGAAAGATCCCCTTGTCGATGAGAAACACCGAAAAGAGAAAAATCGTCACATACACGCCTATGGCCAGCACCTTCTGCACGACGGGCGGAAGATGAACGACGAAAATCTCCACCTCGAAATGCGCCGATTCCCGGACGGCCAGGCTCGCGCCGATGAAACTGCTCCACACGAACATGTACATGAGCAGCGCTTCGGACCACATGATCGGCGACCTGATGACGAAGCGGCTGATAATCTGGAGCATTCCGAGGACGATCATGGCCACAAGGAGGACAATGAGCATCCATCGCTCCAGACATCCCGTAAAGGCATCGATTCGTTCCAGAAAAGCTCCCTCAGGGTCGGTCATTTCAGAAGGCTCATCGGAACCGCGTCCATATCGCTGAAGGTCTGATTCTCCCCGGCCATCCCCCATACGAAGGCATAGCTGTTCGTCCCCACGCCCGAATGGATGGACCAGCTCGGCGAGATGACGGCCTGGCAATCGCGGACCACGATGTGGCGAAGTTCGTTCGGCTCTCCCATGAAATGAAAGACAATGCCGTTTTCCGGCATATTGAAATAGAGATACACTTCCATGCGGCGTTCATGCGTGTGCGTCGGCATCGTGTTCCACACGGATCCCTCCGCAAGCTCGGTCATTCCCATTGACAGCTGGCAGCTTTTCACGACGTCGGGATGGATGTACTTGTTGATGATCCGCTCATTGCACTCTTTTTTCGACCCAAGGGCCTGTTTGACCGACATGTCTTTCGTGATGAGCGTCGTCGGATACGACCGGTGCGCGGGACAGCTCAGGAGGTAGAAACGAGGGGCCTTCCCCGCTTCGCGCCGGAACTCGACGTCCTTCGTCCCCATTCCGACGTACAGCGCTTCGTAGCGGTTCAGGAGATACTCCGTTCCGTCGGCGCAAATCGTCCCCGCGTCGCCGATATTGAGGACGGCCATCTCGCGGCGCTGAAGGAAGAAATCCACTCCGAGCTCCCGACCGCATTCGAGCCGGAGCGACGACGCAACCGGACAGGCGGATCCCGTAATCATCCTGTCAACATGCGAATACACCATCGGAATCGAGTCCGCCGCAAAGAGCCCTTCGATCAGAAACTCCTTCCGGAGCGCCTCCGTATCGTAATACTTCCTCACATCAACGGGATTTGCCGAATTTCGTATGTCCACTGCACTCGCCTCCTCGAAAATTTGATTTCTCTCCGACCTGCCGCCGTGTCGTCCGGAAGAACGCAAAGGGGGTCACTTCCCGTAGCCGAGCCCGCGTGAAACAGCCAGCGCCGTATCCCGCACGAACACTCCGATGGAACGGGACTGCTCGTCGCTGAACCGGTACGAAGGAGAGCTGACGCTCACCGCTCCCACCGGATACCCCCGAAGATCGAGGATCGCCGCTCCGACGCAGCGAATCCCCTCTTCGTTCTCTTCCTTTTCTTCACAAAAGCCCTGTTCCCTGCCGAAAGCGAGAATCTCTTCGAGTTTTGCCCGGTCCGTCACCGTCATGGCCGTATGCGCGAGCAATTCGGTCCGATCAAGATAGGCGTTCCGCTCCGAATCCGGAAGAAACGAGAGAATGGCGCGACCCGCCGAAGTGCTGTACAGGTCACGGCGCGCTCCGATCCGCGAGCGCATTCCGACCGGGTGCGGGCTGTCGATCTTGTCGAGATAGAACGCATCTCCGTTTTCATAGACGAAAAGATGCACCGTCTCGCGGCATCGCTCCCACAGAACCCGCAGAAGCGGACGCGCAAGTTCCGAAAGACCCGATCTCCGGCGATAGGCATCCGCCCAGAGAAGCACGGCAGGCCCCATCTGGTACCTTCCGTTTTCATCCTTCAGGACGACGGAATGATCCCGCAACGTTGACAGGATTCTGTGAATCGTCGCCTTGGAGAGCGATGTGGCTCCGGAAATTTCGGTAATTCCCACCTGACGCCTGGTCTCAGCCATAAATCCGATAACCGCAAGCGTCCTGTCCAGAACGCGGATCGAAAAAGCTCCCGCCTCGGTTTCAGCGCTTCCATTGCTGTTTTCGTGTTCGATCGACTCGTCTGTTTTCGTCATGTCATTCCACCCAGTAAAATAACGATTCTATCCGTGAAACACATGCGTATACGTTACGATACCGAAACGCTCCTGTCAACTTTATATTGCAACAAATTCGTCCTGACCGTGGAAGAAAGCTCGGAGCGCCGCCCGGCACGGATTCTTGACTTTTTCCCGGCATCGGGTATTTTTGACGCATCCCTCGATTTCTCGTATCGCACGACTGTCCGTTACGAAGAACGGAACGCATCCACTCCGAACGAAACACCGAAAGGAGCGAATCCCGAATGAGTCCGACGCCGGAATCGAAAATCCGCTGCATCCTCCTCAACGACCGGGATAACGTGGCGGTTCTTCCTGAAGGAGGCGGAAGAGGATCGTGTCCGCCATGCATGCCCGAACAACCGCTTGGGGAAGACATTCCTCCGGGCCACAAGGTCGCGGTGAAGGAGATCCGTGCCGGAGAGAATATCGTAAAATACGGCCATTCCATTGGTCTGGCCATTCGCCCCATCAAACGGGGGGAATGGGTGCATACCCAGAACGCCCGCTCAGCGCTCGGCGAGGAGTGGGCCATGACGTGGACGCCTTCTCCCTCCGTCCTGGAGAGGCGGAAGAGCGACATCCCCGTTTTTGAAGGGTTCGCCCGCGACGAGGGGGCGCCGGGCGTCCGAAACGATCTGTGGATCATTCCGACCGTCGGATGCATCAACGATTACCTCAAGCATCTCGCGGAGAGCTACGCTGCGGACCCATGGATTACAAACGTCCGCGTGCTCGCGCACCCGTTCGGGTGCTCCCAGCTCGGGGAAGACCTCGAACGCACGGTGGCCGTCCTTGCCGGGCTCGCCCGGAACCCCTGCGCGGCGGGCGTAGTCGTCGCCGGACTGGGATGCGAGAACCTCCAGAGGGTCTTCCTCGAAACCCGCCTGAAAGGGGTGGAAAAGGTTCGTTTCTTCTCCCTCCAGGAGTCGCATGACGACTACGCGACGCTGTATGCGTTCCTTGACGAGCTTTCCGCCGCCGCGCCGAAACAACGCGCGACCTTTCCGCTTTCCGACGTTGCGATCGGCGTGAAATGCGGCGGCAGTGACGGTTTTTCGGGCCTTTCGGCCAACCCGCTTGTCGGAACCGTTGCGGACCTGATGTGCGCGTGGGGGGGGCGCGTTCTCGCGACGGAAATCCCGGAAATGTTCGGCGCCGAAGATGTGGTGGCCTCCCGGATCACGGACCGATCCGTCTTCGATGCCTTCGCGGACGCGATCCGGCAGTTCCGCGGATACTACGCGGCGCACGGGCGGCCGGTCTACGAAAACCCCTCTCCCGGGAACAAGGACGGCGGCATCACGACGCTGGAGGAAAAATCACTCGGCGCCGTCAACAAATGCGGATCCGCTCCCGTCACCGACGTCCTTCCGATCGGGGCGCAGGCAGGTAAAAAAGGCGTCACCATCGTCGTCGGACCGGGGAACGACCTGGTGTCGAGCACTGCCCTGGCCGCCGGCGGCGCACAGATACTCCTCTTCACGACGGGCAGGGGAACCCCCTTTTCCACGGTCGTCCCGACGATCAAAATCTCCTCCAATACGTCTCTCTACGAACGAAAGAAAGACTGGCTCGACTTCGATGCCGGGCCGCTCCTGCAGGGAGAAAGCCGCGTCGAACATGCGAAACGGCTCGTCGGGCTTCTCTCGGCGACCGCTTCGGGAGAATTCACTCGAGGCGAGAAGAACCGCTGCGCGGAGATTGCGATCTTCAAGGACGGTGTTATGCTGTAAGCGGCCGATTCCAGACTGTCGACTGACGGAACTCCACGGGAGGATGATGCTTATGGACTACACGGTACTGCAGTTTGGCGAGGGAAACTTCATACGCGCATTTTTCGACTGGATGCTCGAACGCATCGCCGCCAAGACCGGAGAGAAACATGCTGTCTTTCTCGTGCAGCCCATCGCGCAGGGCCACGTGGACGAACTCGTGCGCGCGGGAACGTATTCCGTCCTGCTGCGCGGATTCCGGAACGGGAACTACGAAGAGAGCCTCGAATCCATAGACGTCATCCGGGGCGGCTGCAACCCCTTCGAGGGCGACGGAATGTCGTCCATGCTCGCCGCAGCGCTCAGCCCGTCCCTCAAAGTAGTTACATCGAACACAACCGAGGCGGGGATCTTTTTCGAGGAGCATCCAAAGCCGCACAACTACCCGTCGCTCCTGACGGCCGTCTTGCGTGAGCGTTCCGCGGCGGCTCTGCCGCCGCTCTCGATCATGCCTCTCGAACTCATCGAGAACAACGGACAGGCGCTCAAGGCGTGCATCGAACGCTATGCGAGACTCTGGAAATACGACGACGCCTTCTTCGACTACCTCGACGCCTGCCGGTTTTACGACACGCTCGTCGACCGCATCGTTCCGGGCTTTCCGGCGAAGGAGGCTCCGGAACTCTGCCGGAAACTCGGGAAGGAGGACCCGTTCATCACGTCCGGAGAACTGTTTCACCTTTTCGTCATCCAGGGCGGCCGGGAAATTCTCGACGTCCTTCCGTTCCACAAAGCGGACCTCAACGTCATCGTCACCGGCGACAAGCTCGGCTTCTACCGCGACCGGAAAGTCCGCATCCTGAACGGCGTCCATACGGCGTCCGTTCCGGTGGCGCTGCTGAACGGCATCGAATACGTCAGGGATTTCGTCGAGGATCCGCGATTCGCGCCGCGACTGCAAAGCCTCGTCCACGACGAGATCGTCCCGGCGTTTTCGGACGACGCGGAAGCGCACCGATACGGGGACGACGTTCTCGAACGCTTCCGGAACCCCGCGCTCGAACACGCCTTCCGGTCGATCGCCCTCAATTCCGTCGCGAAATGCAATACGCGCCTGCGGCCGACGCTCGAAGGATACCACGCGAAATTCAATGCGCTCCCTCCGGTCCTCACGACGTGCATCGAAGCCATGACAGACCTCTACTACTGCGACGGCATACGCGACCTTCCCGGGGGCCCGTACATCCTCTCCGACTTCGAACAGCTCCGGGGACGCACGATCCCCGACATGACCGACAGCTTCTTTCCGGGTCTGAACGCTCCGCTGCGGAAAGAGCTGGTGGAACGTCTCGAACGATACCGCCGAAAATAGGAACGCACCACGATGCAAACGGCGACGGAGCTCCCTGTTGTTTCGGGAGCTCCGTCGCCGTTATGGTCCTTCTCCGTTCTTGCCGACTACTGCGGCATCACCAGATTCGGGATGAACATCACGATCTGCGGAACGAACGTGATCAGGAGCAGGACGACGATCATCGTCACGTAAAACGGGATCATCGCCCTGGTCGCCTCTTCGATCGGGATCTTCCCGACGGCGCACCCGACGAACAGCGCCGACCCGACAGGCGGCGTGCACAGACCGATGCCGAGATTCAGCATCATCATGATGCCGAACTGCACCGGATCCATTCCAAGCGTCTTGACGACGACCGGAAACAGGATCGGCGTCGTGATCAGGATGAGCGGGGCCATGTCCATGATGCAGCCGAGTCCGAGCAGCAGCAGATTGATGAGCAACAGGAGTATGACCGGGTTGTCGGAAACGGACAACAGCGCGCTCGTCGCCAGCGCGGGAATCCGGAGGTAGGCGAGCAGCCAGCCGAACGCCTTCGCGGCCGCGATGAGGCTCATGACCATGGCCAGCGTTTTCAGCGAGGAATACAGGATTTTATTCATCCTGCTCAGCGGAATCTCCCTGTAGACGAAGAACGTGACGAAGAAGGCGTACACGCAGGCTACGGCCGCCGATTCGGTCGCGGTGAACACGCCCGAAATGACGCCTCCCATGATGATCACCGCCGTGATCAGTCCGAGCACCGCCTCCTTGGTGACGCGCAGCGCCGCCTTCCACGTGTAGCTGCCTCCCCTCGGATGATTCTGCTTCACCGCAAGGATGTAGCAGACGATCATCAGAGCGATTCCGAGCGAAACGCCCGGAATGAACCCTCCAAGGAAGAGCCTCCCCACGGAAACGCCTCCTGCGGCGAGGGAGTAGATGATCATATTGTGACTCGGGGGAATGATGATTCCCTGACAGGCGCTCGTCACAGTGATCGCAACGGAAAAATCAGACTTGTACCCCTGCTTTTTCATCATTGGAATGAGGATTGTACCGATAGAGGAAACATCGGCCCCGGCGGATCCGGAAATGCCTCCGAAGAACATGCTCGCCAGGACATTCACCTGCGCAAGCCCCCCGCGGACGCGTCCGACGATGACGTTCGAGAACTCGATAAGCCTGCGCGAGATCCCTCCCTCTCCCATGATCTCCCCCGCGATGATGAAAAACGGAATGGCCAGCAGGGAGAAGGAATTCACCCCCTGGACCATCTGCTGGAGGATGGCCATGAGCGGAATCTTCAAGTATATGGCGGTGACGATCGAAGACATGGCGAGCGTGAAGGTAATGGGAACCTTGAGGACGAGCAAAAGCGCGAAAGAGCCGAGAAGAATCCAGGACGCCAGGACAAGATCAGGCATCGATGGAACACCCCCCGCCCGACAGGGTCCGGTCAAGATCCGCGTCTCCCTTGTCGAATCCGAAGAAATTCATGATCGACTCGTACGTGACCAGAACGCCGCAGAGCACCAGCGGAAAGTACATGACCGAGGCCGGGAATTCCGATGCGGGAAGGATGGATCTGTTCGTGAACTGAACGAGTATCCAGCCGTAGTGGATCATGACGTACCCCAGAAACAGGGTGACGAGATCCGAAACCCGGGCAAGTAGAAAGTCGATGCGCGGCGGCAGATTCTTCGGAAGAAGGCACATGCTGATATGCAGGCGCTGTTTCACGCCGAGCGCCATCGAGATAAAGGTGAACCAGACGACGATGACGAGAGAAATTTCCTCTGACCATCCGATGCCCGAGTTCATCACATAGCGCATGAACACGTTCGTGGAAGTCAGAATCACCATAGCCGCGAGCAGAACCTTCGCGAGCATCACGAGAAAAATATGAATGAAGCGGAATGAAGCCGTAAGAACCTTCACACGTATTCCCCCTTCGGAGAAAAAAAGAGGAAAGCCGCGGTTTCGCGGCCTTCCTCTTCGAGGGCGGCTATTTAACGTCCTGAATCTTCTTCACCATTTCCTTCAGCTCGGGCTTCAGCTGATCGTACATCGGTTGCATGGCCTTCTGGAAATCCGCCTGGGCTTCGGGGGTCAGCGCCGTAATGACGCAGCCCTTCGCGCGGACCTTTTCCTCCGCAACCTTCTCGAATTCCTTCCAGAGCTTGATCTGGTAGGGCATCGAATCCTTGGCGGCCTTTTTGATGATCTCCTGGTCTTCCTTGGAAAGCTTGTCCATCACGATCTTGCTGGCGATCAGGATCTCGGGGACTCTCGTGTGCCCGTCAAGCGTGAAGAACTTTGCAACCTCGTAGTGGCTCGTGGAGAAGTAACTCGGCCAGTTGTTCTCGGCGCCCTCGATGACGCCGGTCTGCAACGCGCTGTACACTTCGCCGAACGGCATCGGCGTCGGAACGGCGCCAAGCGACGAGACAAGTCCCATCATCAGCTTGCTCTCCTGAACGCGGATCTTCAGGCCTTTCAGGTCGGCGACGGTTTTGATCTCCTTCTTGGAATTATAGAAGTTGCGTGCGCCCGAATCATACCAGCAGAGCCCGACGAAGTTGGCGGGTTCGAGACTCTTGAGGAAACTCTCGCCGATTTCTCCGTTCAGGACCTTCCACATGTGCTCTTCGCCGCGATAGAGATATGGCATCTGGAGGGCGTCGAACATCGGAGCGAACGCCGCAAGCGGGGAGATGCTCACGCGGGTGAAGTCGATAGCGCCGAACTGCACGCCTTCAATGACCGCCTTTTCCTCTCCGAGCTGCTTGCTGTGGAACACTTCGATCTTGATCCGTCCGCCCGTGCGTTCCTCGACAAGGCGGGCGAACTCCATGTCGCCCTTCGTCGTGGGGTAATCCGCGACGTGCGTTTCCCCGAGACGAAGGATCGTCTGAGGCGCCGCCGAAGCCGGGGATCCGAGAGGAAGAACCATTGTGACGACCGCGAGAACCGCAAAGACATACATCCACTTCTTCATGACTTCTCCTCCTTTTGGATCAATAATTATGAATCTTCGATACCCATTGTAGATGACAGCACTCGCCTTTTCAACGTTCCACCGCTCGTTGTTCCCCCTTTCGTCACCATGTGTTTCATTCTATAGAACGTAATTGAAAATAATCCCGTGCGTTGTTGTAACTGATGTCGCGTACGATTCCTCCAAGCAGGGCGTAATCCTCCGGCAGCTCTCCGCGCTGCACATCGTTTCCCAGAATGTTGCAGAGAATCCTCCGGAAGTACTCGTGCCGCGGGTAGGAGAGGAACGAACGCGAGTCCGTGAGCATGCCGACGAATCGTGCAAGCACGCCGACGGACGAGAGCGCCTCGATCTGCCGGGTCATGCCGTCCTTCTGGTCGGTGAACCACCATGCCGACCCCATCTGCATCTTTCCGGGAACGGAGCCGTCCTGGAAACAGCCGAGGATCGACGGAATCATGTCGTTGTCGCGCGGATTCAGCGAGTAGACGATCGTCTTCGCAAGACGCCCCGCCCTGTCGAGCCGGTCGAGCAGGCGCGCCAGCGCCCCTCCCTGTTCCCAGTCACCGATGGCGTCATACCCGGTATTGGCGCCGACGCTTTTGAACGCTCGCGTATTCGCGTTCCGCAGCGCCCCGAGGTGAAGCTGCTGCACCCACCCTTGGTCGTGATCCATGACAA
>CALMZW010000192.1 GCA_937870605.1 uncultured Synergistaceae bacterium | reverse complement strand
CGAACCGGGGGTAACGCCGTATACGGCGCGGAACCACCGCGTGCAGTGGCTCTGATCCGCGAAGCCTGCATCGAGAGACGCCCGTGCAAGCGGAAGCCCCTGGAGGATCGACGCCCGCGCGAGTTCCACGCAACGAAGCATTCGGTATTCGTGGGGGGATGTGCCGAAGACCTTCGTAAACATTCGGAGAAAGTGAAATTGGGAGAGTTCCGCAACGGCGGCGGCGTCGCGGAGCAGCACTCCGCCGGCGGCGTTGTCGCGGATGTAGTCGGCGGCTCTTCGGATGGCCCGTTCGTTTCCCGTTTCGGGCGTCACCGTTCCAGGTTTTTTTCCCCATCGGGCGAAAAGCGAACCCAGAAGAGCGCTTAAACGTTGGCGCACCCACAACTCGCACAGTCCATCCGTCCGCTCTATCGCCCGGTGGAATCGGATGAACTCATGCGTCCATGCCGGATCGTCAACGGTTGCGGAAGGGAAACGGACGGGAGTTCCGGAGAAGCCGGCGCCCCGAAGAATCGCCGTTATCAGCACTTCGGAGGGGTACATCATTCGATAGCGGAATCCTTCCTGCGTCCCCGGCTCCCCGTCGTGCACCTCGCCCGGGTTGATCGTAACCACCTGTCCCGGGATGACCGTATGGGTGGCGCCCCGGTGGAAAAAGCGTTCTTCGCCTTCCTCGATGACTCCGATGGCGTACCCCTCATGCGCATGGCGGCGAAAGGAATAATCCGCGAAACGCGCCCTGAAGAGGAGAAGACCCGCCGCTTCCGGGACGCGCCAGTATCTCGTCTCGTTCTCGCGTTTGTTCGGAGGACGGCGGATGTCTCATCTCCTCCTTCAGTCCGGACAACGAGCGGCTTTCAGCACGAAACACGCATGTCCGTCCCGCTCCTCCAGTTCCGGCACGCAGCGGGAGACATCGGCTTCGGCCGCAAAGGCGATATCCCTGGAAAAACCGAGCCTGTCAAGAAGCAGCGCGTGCTCCGCCCGACGCAACCCCGCCTCCATGCCCCCGGCGCAGGTCCGGTAGAGATCCCGCGCGGCCAGGACGCCGTCATCCGCCGCATCCGGCTTCCAACGGGAGATGATACGGTCCGCAATGAGCCCGACGCAGAGCGTATCGTCGAGGGCGAAACGTCCGAGCCTTCCGGCCGAGAGGATTCCGACGGTCTCAAGACCATTCAGACGGGAAGCGACCGCCGCCGCATTGCGGCAACACCCGGCCAGAACCGCCGCGCCTGCGGCGGCCGCGCGATGAACGGCTTTCGTGCCGTTTGTCGTGGTCATGACGGCGACCGGATAGCGCGCAACCATGTCGGGCGTCATCTCGAAGGGAGAGTTTCCCGCGTCAAACCCCGGAACCTTCACGCATTCACGCTCGCCCAACAGCATGCAGCGTTCCCCCAGCTTCTCGCGCAGGCGAAACGCGTCCGGGACGTCCCCGACGGGGAAGAGGACCTCCCCTCCGGCGTCGAAGAACGTCACGATCGTCGTCGTGGCGCGAAGAACATCCACAACGACCCATGCATCAGCCTGTTGTACGGGTTCCGACGGACTCAGCGTCGCAAGGAGTCTTTTCACGGTATCGCATCCTCTCTGATACGTATTGTATTCCTCGCCGAAACGCGAGAAAAGGCGCAACCGGTGCGGTTATGCACATTTTGACAAAAGAAAAGCACGATTCGGAGCGTATCAGTGAGAACGATGACGGGGCGTCGAGAACCATAAAGACATTCGCCTGTTCTTGCCGCTTTTTTCCGATTTGCCGTAATTATTCGACCTATCGTCTCCTTGCCGACTGCATCGCAATGAGTACAATTCATGGAACGCCGTCAACTCCGGCGAGAATCGAACGTGCTGGAAACCGGGAAGCGAGGAGGGATATCATGGCGGAGGCGCAGGCGAAGAAAATGGGGCTCGTGCAGTGGCTTCTTATCGGAATCGTCGTTGCGGGAGGACTGTACATGTTTTTCGGCCACTGAGGCCGGAGCGACGAAAAAGAGAGTGAAAATCGCCGCGGCGACCTCCACTCTCTTTTTCAGTCCTGAATGGGATCAATCTACCTCGTCCCGTTGACGGGGGAGAAGTGCTGCAATCCCGAAGCGTACCGTCCCCGCTCGACAACCGCCTCGAGCGCGTCGAGATACCCCCAGGTCGCCGCAACGATCTCCCTGATGGAGAGCTTTCTCTTTTCCCGAAGTTCGTTCCATATCTGCACGGGAAGATACATCCAGATCCGGAACGCCGTCTCCGTATTGTCCACAGGCTGCTCCGCGAGAATGAGGTAGCCCGTCTTGCTGTACAGGACGACGGGACGGGAACTCTGCGAATGCATCCGCTGAAGGTCGTCCAGCGTAAAGGAATACGATTCCATCTCCGTGATGTCCTTTCGCCCCGGGAGATCCGTCAGCGAAAACCACGCCTTCGGGGGTACGCCGTCCTCAAAGACGCCCATTGCGTTCTTGAGCCAGGTTTTCACACGCGTCACCGCGCCGTAGTCCCCCCGGGAGAGCGCGAAACGGATTCCCCAGTACGCCATCCGGGACATCTCGTCTTTGTCGAGCGCCTCGAAAAAAGCCTGTTCGCTCTTGACCACTTCGTCGTCCACCGGAGCGCCGCCCGCCATCAGGCTCCGGACGATGAGCGCGGCCGGAAGATGCTCTCCGGGAGGCGGCATCTGGGAGAACAAATGGCTGCGCAGGTTCGCGACGACATCCCGGGAAAGGGTCACGCTTCCGTTGTCCCCGAGCGCCAGGACAACCGCGCGGCTGTCATAGAGAAACACTTCTTTCGTCTCTTCGCTCCCAAGCTTTCCAAGCACCCATTCGTCCGTTCGCCGGATGCCGGGCGTTCCCAGAATATAGCGATTGAAAGGGAGCAGCAGCATCACATGGACTTCTTTGCGCTCCGGCAATCCGGTGCGGTCATCGGGCAACCGGACAATCGTTCCCTTCGACATGAGTTCAAAGATCATGGAGCATCCCTCCCCTTTCCTCCGCTCTTTGGATTATTAACACTAACACTTCAGGCCCATTCTTTCAAGCGATATCTCCCGGAGCCCGGGGCCAGCGCCTGTGGAGCCAGAGCCACTGTTCCGGATACCGCCGGACGATGCCTTCAAGCGTCCGGTCCACCCGCAGGATCGTCTTCCGGATCCTGTCGTCCCTGTCGTCTCCAGGTTCCGCCTCGAAAGACGGTCCGATGATGACCCGGTGGCGAAAGGGAGCCGTCCGGACCGCTGCAACCGGAACGATCGGGACGCCCGCGAGAACGGCCACAGCCGCGGGTCCCGGCGCCGTAAAGCACGGTCGTCCGAAAAACATCGACGGTATCCCGTGAACCGGAGACCATGCCTGGTCGGGCATAATTCCGACAAATCCTCCGCGTTTGACGTGAGTGAGAATCATTTTCAGGCTCACGGTCTTGTCGAACGTCTTCACCCCCACCGAAGTCCGGAAAGAATCGATAAGTTCCGAGAGATCAGGGGCATCTGGATTTCGCGCGACGACCTCCGTCTGATACCCGTTGTGCGACAGCCACGCTCCAAGCATTTCCCAGTTTCCGAAATGTCCGGAAAGGATCACGGCGCCCTTTCCGCGCGCCCGAAGATCCCGGAGCACCTGTTCCCCCTCGACCTCCGGGACCCAGTCGAAGACCGACCGGGGATGGTTCACGAGACAGAGGTATTCCGCCGCCGTCAGCGTGAGGTGACGGTACACGCCGCGAAGGATCTCCCGACGCTGCGCTTCGTCCTTTTCCGGGTACGCCCGGGCCAGATTGAGCAGCCCGACGGCTTTCCTCGGTCCGACGCAGCGGATTCCGCAATCCAGCATCCGGGCAAGCGCCCGTGCGGCCCATTCCGGCGCTACCGTCCGGGAGACCGCCCGCACAAAGGTCGTACGTACGGTCATTTTTCGCCGCGAAGCGTTTGGTAGAGCTGTTCCAGCGCTTCTCCGCCCCGTTCCCGCGGATAGTTCTCCCGAATCCGCCTGCGCGCCCGCGCCGCAACGCCTCGCCCGGCTTCGCCGAACGCGTCCTCGAGGACGTTTTTCCACCCGGACAACGCGTTGTCGGCAGGGCACAGATACCCGTCGTCACCGAGCAGTTCGGCAAGGAACGGCGATGACGGGGCCACGGTCGGAACCCCCGAAAGCGCGGCTCTTGCAGAAAGCAGGGCGAGGGATTCCGTCACCGTCGGAATCAGCAGGACGCCGCCGGTGCGGTCGAAACGACGGACCGCGTCGCCGTGGGACGCCAACGGGATGCTCCACGGAACGGAAATGCCCGGAAAGGGAAGCGAGTAGACCGATTTCCCGAGCTGCCGGACGATATCGCGAAATCCCGGGTACAGGCCGCCGGAACGGGAGCACGCGAGCACAAGGGCCTTCGTCTCGTCGGGAGCGCCTCCGTCCTGCTCCATGGGAACGCGGTACTCGAAGGCCGGAGGAATGAAGAACTCTCCGCGTCCCGCTTTGCAGCGGAAGAGCGACGTCGGATGTCCCCGCCATTGCGGGACCGGGTCCATGGATGAATGAACGGTCCGCACGCGAAGGCGCACGGCGGACCACCACTTCGGAGGAGGTCCCCAGAGGTGCCACAGGGAGCCTCGCGTTCCGACAAGAAGCGACCGCTCCATCGCGTTCAGGGAAGCCCATGACACGGCGGGGGGGGGGGGGGGGGGGGGGGGGGGGGGGGGGGGGGGGGGGGGGGGGG
>CALMZW010000191.1 GCA_937870605.1 uncultured Synergistaceae bacterium | reverse complement strand
GGAGCTCCGCTCGGCCCACCCGGATTTCGGCAGGGGGACGAAGCCGCCGCGCTTGCTCTTGTAGACGGCGTACGCGATGAAGATCGCCGGGAGAACAAGCCCCGGGACGATCCCCGCGATGAAAAGTTTACCGACGGATTCTTCCGTGATCGACCCGTAGAGAATCAGCGGGATGCTTGGCGGGATAAGGATCCCGAGCGTTCCGCCCGCGGCGAGGAGCCCCAGGCTGAATTTCTTGTCGTATCCGCGTTCGATCATCGCCGGATAGGCGACCATTCCTATCGTTGCGGCCGTAGCGGCGCCCGATCGGGTTATGGCGGCGAAAAACGCGCAGGAACAGATCGTTGCGATCGCCAGCCCTCCGGGCAGGTGGCGAACCCAAGCGTTCGCGACGTCGAACAGGTCGTCGCCGACCCGGCCGTCCAACAGAATCTGGCTCATGAGCACATAGAGGGGAATCGAGAGAACGACGAAGCTGTCGAGCGACGTAAAGATCGAGGATCCGACGACCTTCATCGGCAGACCGAAGAGGAAGACAAGCAGCAGGGACGTCGTCCCGAGGGAGAAGGCGACAGGAAGGCCGATGAAAAGAATCAGCAGGAGGAGGAGGATGACAAGGAAGAAGCTGCTCATTTCGCGATACCTCCTTCAGAGGCGGAAAAAACGTCCTGGAAACGGACGACTGCGATGATCAGGAACTGGAGCGTCAGCAGCCCAAACCCCAGAAAGAGCGCGGATTGCGGAATCCACAGCGGAACGCGCAGCGGCGTCGCCGATACCTTGGAATACTTCAGGGTGGTTTCGAGCATCAGATAGCCCTGCCATGCCACCACCGCCGAAAACCCAACCCCGATGATGCTCGTGACAGCCTCGAAGAAATGCTGGGTCTTCTTCGACAGACGTTCCAGAATGAGATCTATCCGAACGTGCTTGCCGTTCTGCAGCGCATAGGAACTGCCCGCGAGCATCGTCCACATGTAGAGATATATCGCCACTTCCTGCACCCAGATCGTCGGAGCGTTGAAGAAATACCGGCAGACGACCTCGTAAAAGAGGATTACTCCCATCACAAGGATGCCGAGGCCGCTCAGATACCCCAGAAATTTGTTGCATCGTTCCACGGCCTGTCGAAATCGAACGAACATGGAATCACTCCTTTCCAAAACGACGTGCGCGCGGGACGTATGGAAGTCCGCGCGCGCACGCAAACGAACAGTTCTTCTACTTGATTCCTGCGGAGATGTCGAGCAGCTTCTTGCCGATATCTCCCGTCTTCGCCTCGAACGCCTTCCGGACGGGTTCCGTCGCCTTGACGAACAGCTCGCGTTCCTGTTCGCTGATCACATGGACTTCGACCTTGGCGTCCCGGATGACCTTTTCGGCATCGGCTTCGGACTTCGCAATGGCGCCGCGGATCCATTCCTCGGCGTCCTTGCCCGCCTTCATGACGGCGTCCTTCTGATCCTGCGGCAGTTTGTTCCACCATTCGAGGTTCGCCTGAATGACGAACTGCGCGGTCGTGTAGTTGGCGATCGTCATGTATTTCTGCACTTCGAAAACCTTCCGGGAGACGGCGGCCGGCATGCCGGTCGTCCCGCCGTCAACGGTTCCGCGCTGGAAGGCCATGTACATCTCGGAAGAACTCATGACCGTGGGGGCGGCGCCGAGGGCGCGCAGCGTCTCCGCGTCGCC
>CALMZW010000190.1 GCA_937870605.1 uncultured Synergistaceae bacterium | reverse complement strand
ACCTTTCAGAAAAAGTGCAGGATTGCTCCAACGAACTATCCGGGCTGGAATTCGCCGATGAGCGGGGATATCTCGACGATCGGGAAACCGACAGGCTCCGGTATTACAAAGAGAGCCTGGAAAAGGCGGGTGCAATTGCGGGGGCACGGCTCCGGGAGGCCCGCGAGAAACATCGCAACGATTTTCTCCGGCATCTCGACGACGTCGCGAAGCGCGTCGTGGAATTCAGGGACCAGCTTTCGGAAAAGAGCGACGACAGGCTGAAAGGCGACATCGGGATGATCGAAGAACTTCTCGAAAATCTCCGGGATGTACGCCTGGGAAGGGAACCGAAATATTCGGTCTGGTGGGTGTTCTATTACGCACAGTCCGTCCTGTGCCGGTGCGGCGAATTTCGCTTCTCGGGAAAAAACCTCGGGAGTGCTGCGACCGGACTCATCGTCAGTTGTCCCTCCTGTTCCCATCCGAACGACATCACGCAGACCATCGACATTTTCCTGCCGCCGACCGGCAACCCTTACAAAAGCGTCACCATTCTTGAAGAATACAAATGCACCGGCTGCGGCCAACGATTCCAGGCGATGTTTGCGATTCATTTTGAGGAACCGGTGCGGTTTGAGATCTTCAACGTGGATTTCCCGCCTGTCCATTTTGAATGGTAGCGGCCTTCGCCGGACACAGGTGAAAGGGGAAATCGTCCGTATCATCGACATCCCGAACCCGTGGCGCTTGGAGTTTCTGCATGTTTAGTTGTTTTTGAGAAAAAGTGAAGCGACGACAGCCGGCGGTGAGAATGCCCGGGAAAGAGAGGGCGCACCGGATCCGGTTTTTTCCGTCAAATGTCCGGCCCTTCCGAAGAGCCGATCATCGGCTGCTTGAATCATAACCCTTGAGTCGTGATCCCCTGGTGATCGACGTGGGGCCCGTCTCAGTCTTGAGTCTTCAGTCGTGAGCCTTGAGGGTGCAGGCGAGGGCGCTGCACGACGCCCATTCCGCAGAAATTCGGCGTGTGTCGCATCAAGCAAGCGTCTTCACCCCGACCAGGGTCTTTCCCATTTTTCCGTTTTACGTCGCCGCTTCATCTTCTTTTTTCAAGGTGCGCGGAGCCGTGAGGAAGGAAGAGAGGAGTCCTGCGGAAGCGCCCCCTCCCGGAAGCTTACTCCATATCGACCAGATCGGTCGTCGCGTTCACGACCTCGAGCCTCGAATCGATCGCGTCCTCGAGATCCTGCCACTTGCGGATGTTCTCGAGTTTTTCCCGTTCGTCGTAGAGGACCTCGACTTTCGGGGTCTCTCCGTCGAACTTCGGGGCGTTTCTGAGGCGGCTCTGCGCCATGCAGTCGTTCAGGGAGCGGTAGGTCGCCACCATCATTTTCGACAGCTTCCGCTTGATCACGAGAAGGTCGGAAATGCAGTAGGACTTTCCCTGAAGCTCCACGGTCACCTTCAGGTTCGTGTATTCGATTGAGCGCTTCGTCTTGAGGTATTCCGCGCACAGATCGTTGTTCGACTGAATGAGGGAGGCGACCTCTTTCGCCTGATCCTCCTTCGTCCGGAAGCGCGGCATCTCGGTGGAGAGCTTCGATGAATACTCGGTAATGGCTCGCTGCTGCGATTCCATCCGCTTTTCGATCACTCTGAGACGTTTCATGCCTTCGATGATTTTCATGTTCGAGCCCTCCTGGTTGGTTCGTCTCGGGAAGCCCAAGCCCCCCTGCGTTCGTCCTTCCGACAGGACTACAATACCGCATTCCGGCGACACTTTACGGCGTCATGTCGGAAAGCGCCGCATGTCGGAAAAAAATGATGCCGGCTCCCGTGATCGGGGCCGGAATCATTTCCGGACAGAGACGATGCTCTCCGTTGTTACAGAAGATGTCGGAGACAGAGGCACTCGCTTCTTTCACGAAATGCGCGGGCGCAGGCCATCCGGAGAACGTTCCGGAGTTCCCGGAAATTCCCCGGATAGTCCCGTTGCTCGAGCGCGTACACCGCATCGAGACTGATGCGTTTGACGGCCCTCTGCGGATTGACCTCGTCCTCCTGCAACGTGAGGCTGATGAGGAGCCGCATGTCCTTCCGACGTTCCGAAAGAGAGGGGATGCGAACGACGTGATCGAATCGGTGGAATAGATCCCGTCGGAAGGCTGCATCGTCCGTCTCGGCAAGACGGTCGACGGGTTTGTTGGTCGCGGCGACGACCACACACGGCGCAGGGATTGGGTCGCCGCTCCATCCGAGCGGACGGACCATTCCCTCGTCGAGATAGGTGAGGAGACGCACCTGGCACCGGGGATCCATATCGCCGATTTCGTCCAGAAAGACGACTCGGCCCCGGTTTTTCAGAAACTCACCGAGCTTTTCGGAATCGGCACCCGTGTACGATCCCTTCGTCACTCCGAAGAGTTCGCCGTCGATCAATTCCTTGTTGAAGGTCGAAATATTGACGCGGTGGAACGCTTCGTCGCCGAGAATCTCTCGCGCGATCCAGCGCGCGAGCAGGGTCTTCCCCGTGCCCGTCTGTCCGAGAAGCAGGATCGACGGGATGCGTGCGCCCCTGACGGCCGCGGTCGCCGAGCCCTTCTTTCGTTCCCGTATCGCCGTTTCATATCGTTCAAAGCAGTTGCCGTGCGGATCGAAAAGCTCTGAGGCGGTGTCGAACAACCGGGCCTTCTCCCGCATCTGCGAGATCGCATCCTTGACGGAGCGCGACATTGATTGCGTTCCCGGATCGGCGAAGAGGCTGGTATACCCCGGAGACAAATTGTCTTCAGAGACCCGCGCCTTCCAGTGGATGTCCTTAACCATTCGTTCTTCGCCGATTTCGAGACACCGCAATTTGTTCCGCCAGAGCACCTTGAAAACCTCAACAAACATTCCGAACTCTTCCGGATCGGGCCACTCATTTCCGGGGCCGGTGAGAAGGCGACGGACCCTGCACACGCACCTGACATCGAAGACGCTCGATTGCAGCACGCCCGTCAAATCGGCGTCCCATATTTCGTGATCCCGAGGAATCAGGACGATCGTCGGAATGGAAGAGACGACCGGTCGTGCCGTTCGGTTGTTGGAATCCGCAAAGATCCTGAGAGGACGGGGCGTGCCGATCAACAGATCAAAAGCCGGACGATCCTGATCCGTGATATCCGAATTCCTTATCCCTTCAAACTCCGATTTCTCGGACGCCGTTCCCTCAAGATATTTGATGACTCGCTGAACAAGGTCGAGAATAGCGTCGCCAGCAGCGTCTTGCCCCATACGGATTCCGACTGTCAGACGTTTCAGGTCGTCGTTTTTCTGTTGCGGGATTCTTGTCGTTTCAGTGCTTTCTTGTCCCCCGGAAGCATTTTTCTTTCTCATGGCGATTCATCCCCTCCGATTTGAAGAAGGGACGTTCGAGATCCATTGCCGGTATTGCGAGAAGCGCTTCCTCTGAAGCGTCGATGCTTCCAGAACGTTCGGAAGAGCGTCTTCCGGCAACAGATCTCCGAAGACGCCCCGTAACGCCTTCGCCGCAAGCTCGACCGTACGCGTGTGGACGTCAAGGATTCGCTCCGGAACGTCGCTTTTCCAGAGGAGCTTCCCGGTCCCGCGTTCGTTCAGATCCGCGCAGTAAAATTCGATCATCCTCCGTTCAATCACCGTGGGCAGACTTGCGGCTCCGCGCCCCTGTCCGGCGAAGAACCTGTCGAGCCGGATCATGCCCCGTTCTCCGGGAACGAGGAGACCTGCCTTTGAACAGTTTTCGACCCAAGACCCCTTCTTCTTTCCGACGTTCGCATTATCGAGGAGAGGGAACCAGGATCCCCGAAAGACGCCGAGAGCGTATGCCGGATGCGCGGGATGAAAGGCGGCGTCCTCGGAAAGGATGCGAAGAAAGCGCTCTATGGCCCGGCGGAACGTTTCGCGATGCCGCAGGCCCCAGCCGAACTTCCCGCAACTCCAAATGATTCGTGATCCCGTCCAGAGCCAGATCGGCATAATGTTTCCGGTTTCGGCGTCAAGTCGGTCTTCGTCCTCCGGGATGAACGAATCATCCTCATCGTCCGCGAAGTCCTCGAAGTCGGGCGACTCCGCCTCATCTTCGACGACCGGCTCGAAGAGGTCCTGCGGGAGCGCTTCGTCATCCTGCGTGACCGAGAAAATCGACGAGACTCCCCGCCGCCGCTGGTGTTTCCGTGCCACTTCGGTCGTCGTCTTGCGCTGAACATCTCTCTGTCTCTCCGTGTTGCGTTCTCCGGACCGGTTTCGCTGAATCGGCGTCATCGATCGCCCCTCCCCTCACGCGGTTCGTTCCAGAGCAGACTGCTTTTGAAAGACGTAAACGTGTCGGTCCGGCTCTCGGAAGGTGCGATTTTTCCCAAGACGGAAAGCCCCTGTTCGTAGGCGAGTCGGGCCAGGATATCGCCGCTTCCCCGAGCCAGCGCCGCTTGCCTGAGCCCACGCGCGTCGCGCAGCGCGATTTCGTAGTGGATGAACTGCTGTGGCAGTTCCTTTAGCGCTCTTCCCGGCTCTTTCTCCGAATCACATAGCACTTCCGTCAAAAGTTCGCGCAATCTCATGTGCAGCGCCTCGCTTCCGGAAAGCTCGGAATGTTTCAGAAGGACGGATTTCAATCTGTCGATCGGCGCGGTTCCCGAGCCGACGCTGTGGAAGCGTTTCATCGCAAGCTGGGTCCCCCGTTCTCCGATGGCTTGCGCTGCGTTCACGCCGACGTGTGTTCCAATCGGGAGCAACGTTCTGCGGTCGTATGGCTTCCCGGAGATGTCAGCCCCGCAGCACAATCGGCACAGCCCCGGCGCCTCCGCCGTGCAGAAAAGCGGAGAGCGGAGCTGCAATACGCCGGAATTCCGAACGAGATGATCGATGAGAGGCGAGTTCTGTACGTTCTCCGGACGAGCCGAGCCGGCGTTCCAGAACGACAGAACGGTCTGCAGGTCGCTCATGGAAAGCGGCGTGTTCAACCCCGTCGGGACGCGCCCCCAGGCCAGACGTTCCAGATCGGCGGCCGTATTGTTGGAAGACGGGAAGGGAATCGCCTCGCCGTTCGCCCGGATGAACAGACGGCCATCCGCGAACGAAACCGACAGCCCCTTCGTTGCGCCGCAGTCTTCCTGCGTCACCGCGGTCTCAAAGAGCCCCTCGGCGAGCAGGCGTGTGAGATACCCGGCCTCGGCGACGGAGAGCTTCTTCGACGTCATGGCGTCCCGGCAAACGGAGGAAAACCGGAACAATTCGTCGTCCGTCAGCCCTCTCCACAGGTTCCCTTTGATCCACGTATCGTCGTTCCAGATGTCCTCACCGAACCGGTCTTTCGAGTACACGTCCTGATGCCCCAGAAAACCCGTCATCGCCCTGAGCCCGTCGGGATCTCCCTTTGCCCCGCTTGTGACGAGAACGCTGATGTCCGATCGGCCAAAATCTTTGAGGGCCCCATCAATCCGATCGTCGGCGTTTTTTTTCGCCGCCTTCTCGTCTTCCGGCGAAGCGGGAACGGATGTATCGGAAAGCCCGAGCGAGGCCAGGCGTTCGAAGTCCAGCGGAGGAATGCTCGCAGCGCCGGTCGAGGCGGCGCACAAATCCATCTGCAAGTCCCGAAGAATCTCGCCCCGGGCAGCGGAGGAAATGTCGGCAAGTTCGCGGATCAGCCGCGGGAGGTATCCTTTGAGTTTTTCCGTCTTCTCCGGAGTTCTGTCCTCCGGTTTCAGGCGGTCGATCCAGGCTTTTCGGCGATCGGGGGCCATCGAATGCCAGCCGAGCGCAAGATCTAGGCCGCTTTGGAACGCGATTTCTCCCGTTCCGACAAGGCCCGGGTTCTCGAGGATCGAAAAGGCCTGAAGGTCTTTCGCGTAGGGTTCCGGCGGTAGAAAGACAGCCATTGTATCGCCGTCGAAATCGGCGTTGAATCCTGGTGTCACAAGGGGGGGAATGCCGATGACCGGCCTGTCCCACAGGCGTGCGCGAAAAGCCTGGACGCTGTGGCGGTGCAGGCTCGGCTGCCTGATGAGAAGGACCCAGACGGGGGAATCCTCGAAGGCCTGCCGGAGAGTGTCGCAGTCAGCCGGCCGGGGCTCCAGATTCAGACGCCTCCTGACGTCCGGAGCGCCGGAGAGGATCTCGGCGGCCATGACGCAGGGGAGCAGCACTTCGT
>CALMZW010000189.1 GCA_937870605.1 uncultured Synergistaceae bacterium | reverse complement strand
TCCG
The DNA here is from genome assembly GCA_937870605.1 of uncultured Synergistaceae bacterium. GTDB lineage: Bacteria > Synergistota > Synergistia > Synergistales > Aminobacteriaceae > CALFXN01. Next base: position 18,551 of record CALMZW010000189.1, on the reverse strand, counting down.
CGCGGAAGAACTCCATGAAGCCGATGTCGCCGACTTCGGGCCGGATCAGCAGGTCGGGACGATCGATCTCCAGCCGCGTCGCGGAAATCTGCGCTTCCATGATCCGCAGGGAATTGCCCAGGACGTCGAAGATGCTGGGCGCGGACCGCCGCTCCATCCATGCCTTCACCGGGTCCGGCAGGCCGACGCTGAGCCGTTTCGTATTCCGCTCCACCCAGTCGAACAGCTCGTTCGCGTCGATTCCCGCAAGTTTCGCGATCTTCTTTTTCCCGGCCGCGCCGATCGCCGGCCGCGTGTCCCGGACGCGCCCGAGGTTGAGGTCGACGGCGATGACCCGTTCCGCGCCCATCGCACGACAGACGCCGACAGGCACGGGATCGACGAGTCCGCCGTCGACGAGAAGGCCGCCGCCCCGCTCCGCGGGCGAGAAGACGCCGGGCACGGAGATGCTCGCGCGGATCGCGTCGACGAGGTCGCCGTCGTCGATGACGACCTCTCGCCCGCTCGTGATCTCCGTCGCGACCGCCCGGAAGGGAATCGGCAGGTCGCGGATCTTGCGCCTCCCGAGGATCTTCGCGAGGAACTCCGTAACCTTGTTCCCCTCGATCAGGCCGGAGCGGGGAAAGGACGCCTCGAGGAAGAAGGAGGCCGCCTGTTTCCAGTCGAGGGCCAGGACGATGTCCGTCAGCTCGTCGAGCTTCCCCGCCGCGTACACGCCCCCGACCAGCGCGCCGATGCTCGTTCCCGCCACGAATCCGGGCTTTTGTCCCGCGTCCTCGAGGGCGCGGAGGACGCCGATGTGCGCCATCCCCCGGGCCGCGCCGCTGCCGAGCGCTATTCCCGTTTTTTGCGACGTGTCGCGTTTTTCCATTCGTTCCGGCCCCCCTCAGACGTTTTCCCCATTCTGGGGGTTCCCCGCGCGGACGTCAATTCGTCCTCCGGCCGGTGTTGTCCCGGCGCCGTCCCGGTGATATGCTCCGTCGTGCGGCGACGCGCGCCGTACTTTCGGGAAGATCCCGAAAAACCAAGGAGGACCACATGCCGACAATTCCGGAAGACGTCCGAAAAGCCTGGACGAACAGAAAGGGAGCCGTCATCCTCGCGACGGCGGCCGCGGATGGAACGCCGAACGCCATTTACGCCACCTGCGTGAGCCGGTACGACGATGAGACGATCGTGATCGCGGACAACTATTTCGACAAGACCCGGAAGAACATCCTCGCGGGAAGCAAGGGGAGCGTTCTCTTCATGACCGAGACCGGCGAGGCGTTCCAGATAAAGGGAACCATCGAGTATCTCACCGAAGGCCCGGTCTTCGACGACATGAAGACGTGGAACCCCGCGAAACACCCCGGGCGCGCGGCGACGGCGGTGAAGGCGGAAGAGGTCTGGTCGGGTTCGAAGAAGCTCCTGTAGGCTTTCCCCGGAGGCAGAGCGAACCGGCGCGCCGACGGAGAAAAGGGCGAACAGGACGATGGGTGCAGCGGCGCTGCGTTTGCGCCGGTTGTTTGTGTCGGATCTCGCCTCGGTCGCGTCGGAAAGGGGTGCGGCAAAGATGAAAGAAGGCATTCTTCTCGCAGCCGTCGGAACGTCGGAACCCGATGCGCGCGGGGCGATCGCGAAGATCGTGGACGGCGTGAAGAGGGCGTTTCCCGGGGCGGATGTCCGCCTCTCGCTCACGTCGGACGCCGTTCGCCGCGCGGCGCTGAAGGAAGAAGGAATCGCCTTCGATTCCCCGCCGGTCGCGCTCGCGAAGATGCGGGACGACGGGATCTCCCGGGCGACGGTCCAGCCGCTGCACGTCATCGCAGGGGAGGAATACGACCGGGTCGCCTCCGTCGTGCGCTCCCTGAGGGGCGCCGGCGGGGCGCACGCCTTTTCGTCGCTGCATCTCGGCGCGCCGCTGCTCGAGACCCGGGAGGACTCCGGGAAGATCGCAGCGCTGTTGCGGAAGGAATACGGCGGACTTGCCGAGGGCAGAGGCGTCGTGGTCTTCGTGGGACACGGCTCACGCGCTTCCGCCGCCTCCGCCTACGCGCGACTTCAGCTCCTGTTCGACGACGAGGGCCTCCCGTTCGTGATCGGAACCATCCGGGGGCGTCCCGGCCTCGACGAGGTGAAGCGACGGCTGGCGTCCCTGAAACCGACGAAGGTGACGCTCGCGCCGTTCATGCTCGTCGCCGGAGGGCACGCGAAAAACGACATGGCCGCGCCGGACGATCCCGGGTCGTGGCTCTCCGTCCTCTCGAAGGGGGGGTATTCCGTGAACGCGCTTCTGAAGGGCCTCGGAGACCTCGACGGAATCCCGGAGCTTTTCGCTTCCCACATCAGGGAAGCCGCACGGGAAGCGTGACCCGGGGGGACGCGGACCTCAGCGTTCCCGAAGCATCCGCGCTACGTCCACTGCGGCGTAGGTGATGATCAGGTCGGCCCCGGCGCGGCGGAGCGACAGGTGCGCTTCGAGCATCCCCCTCTTTTCGTCGAGCGCTCCGGCGGCGACGGCGTGCCGGAGCATCATGTACTCGCCGCTCACGAGGTAGCACGCGATCGGCAGCAGCGTCGCCTCCCGGAGACGGGCGAGGACGTCCATGTAGAGCAGCGACGGCTTCACCATGAGGATGTCCGCCCCCTCGTCCTCGTCGGCGAGCGATTCCCGAAGCGCCTCCCTCGCGTTCGTCGAGGCGAGCTGGTATCCCCGGCGGTCTCCGTGCGACGGCGCGCTTCCCGCGGCGTCCCGGAACGGACCGTAGAACGCGGAGGCGAACTTCGTGCTGTAGCTCATGATCGGGGTGGAGACATGCCCTTCGGAATCGAGCGCGCTCCTGATGGCCGCGACCTGGCCGTCCATCATGGCGGACGGAGCGACCATATCCGCCCCGGCCCGGGCGTGGCTCACGGCGATCCGGCCGAGCGCTTCGGCCGTGGAGTCGTTGTCCACGCATCCGTCCGCGTCGAGGAAGCCGCAGTGTCCGTGGCTCGTGTACTCGCACATGCAGACGTCCCCCGTCAGAAGGACCTCCCGCCCGTACCGCTCCCTCAGGAACGAAAAGGCCCGCTGCACGGGCTGGTCGTCCCGCCAGGCCGTCGTCCCTTCGGGATCCTTGTCTGCCGGATCGGGAAGGCCGAACAGCATGAAGGACCGCACTCCGGCCTCGAGCGCGGGGTCGATAAGCTCCGGAAGCCTGTCGACGCTGCAATGGTCGACGTTCGCGAGCGACGGGACCGGATCGCGCCGTCCCCGGCCCGTGACGACGAACAGCGGAAGGATCAGCTGACGCACTTCAAGGGATACCTCCCGGACGCTTTCGGCGAGAATCCTGTTCTCGCGGAGGCGGCGCAGTCGCGCCGCAGGGGTGAAATCCGAACTGGTCTTCATCGTGTGCCCTCCCTGCTTCGTGTGATATCGACAAGCGTTCTCAGAAGTCCGTCGGTCGACGGCGCATCCATGACGCACGCCTTGCGGCCGAACAGGCGTTCGACGGCGCATCCGCACGTCTCCCCCCACGCGACCGGAACGGCGCCCTCCGGAAAGTCCAGGCCGAGCGTCGCCCAGGCGTTCGCGAGCGCCGCGCTTCCGAATGCCACGGCATCCGGCGGTCGGTCCGCCCACAGCTCCCGGAGAGATTCCGCCCCGGGCGGAAGGGAGGGGATCATGCGGTAGGCGTTCAGGTCCGCGACATCGGCGCCGCGTTCCCTCGCGGCGTCGCAGGGCAGCGGGGAACCGGCCTCGTTGCGGAAGAAGACGACCCGTTCTCCCCTGTTGACGACGCGCGAGAGGAGGCTCGCGAGAGCTTCCGACGTCGCGGGGTTTGCGACCTCGTCGGCCCGGATTCCGGTCCGGAGCAGCGCGTCGCGCGTTCCATCGCCGATGACGGCGATTTTCGCCCGGATCCGGCGCAGGTCCGTCGCCCGGGGCAGGAGCGGCGCCCCCCGGGGACTCGTGAGCACGATCCAGTCTGCCGACGCGAGCGTCTCCGATTCGCCGTCGCGGCGGATCTCCTCCAGGCGCAGCAGCGGCATGCTGTACGCGTCCGCTCCGTGTTCCTCGAGCGTCCGCGCGGTCGTCCAGCTCTCCGGAGACGGACGGACCACCGCGACCTGCACCCCCGCGAGGACGCCGCGCTCCCCGTCGAGACGCATTCCGGCCGTTCCTCCGGCGGCGATGACGGAAGGGCTCCGGAGAACGCCGGGATCCTCGCCGAGAAGAAAGTCGCGCCGGGAGGCCCGTCCCCACCCGCCCCACGTCACGGCCGCGCACGGAGCGTCGTCGGGCATTCCCCCCCCGCGAAGCAGGGAGGCGACCTGCAGCCACGACGAGGCCCCCATATAGACGGCCTTCGTCCCGCCGACCGCGCCGAGCGGACGCCAGAGGTCCGGGTCCGCGCCGCCTGCGCCGCCCTTGCGCCCCGTCGCGAGCGTGACGGAGTCCGCGACGCCCCTGTGCGTCGGCGGGATTCCCGCACGCCCGAGCCCTCCGAGCGCCGCCGTGATGCCGGGCGTGTACGTCCACGGAATGCCCGCGTCCCCGAGCGCAATGGCCTCTTCGCCGCCCCGGCCGAAGACGAACGGATCTCCTCCCTTGAGGCGGACGACTTCGTCCCCCGCGCGCCCGAGCCGGACGAGAAGGTCGTTGATCGCCGCCTGCCCGGGGCCCGGGCGGGCTCCCCTCTTTCCGACGAAATGGAAGGCGCACTCCTGCGGCGCGAGCTGCAACAGGTCCGGGTGGATCAGGCTGTCGTAGACGACGTGGTCGGCCCGTTCGAGGAACAGTTTCGCTTCGATGGTCAGCCAGAGGGGGCCGCCGCATCCGGCCCCGACGAGACGAACGGTCATGGCCGTTTCTCCGCGGGAATGAGCGTGGCCTCGAGGATGCGCATCGCGACCGCGTCGGCCCTGATGCGTCGGGCGAGTTCCATTCCGGCTTCGAAGGCGTCTTCGCGGGTTGCGACCTTTCCGGCCGCCGAGAAGCGGCGGAAGTCGCGCCCCGATTCGTCGAGGATTTCGGCCTGGAAATCGAGCCGTTCCCCGTCGAGTCGCGCCAGCGCCGCAAAGGGGACGTGGCAGCCCACCCGGAGCGTCCGGAGAAGCGTCCGTTCGGCAAGCGCGCAGAGGAACGTCTTTTTGCAGCCGATCCCGGCCGCGAGGGAGAACAGCGGGCCGTCAAGCGGCGCTTCGAGCGCGATGATCCCCTGACACGGGGCGGGAAGGAAGGGGAGCGTTTCCGAGTTCGGAGGGACGATCCCGAGGCGGTCGAGTCCGGCCCGGGCGAGGATGATCGCGTCGTACTGCCCCTCCCGCAGGCGCGACAGGCGCGTCGCGACGTTTCCGCGCAACTCGGCCGTGACGAGGTCGGGGCGGCTCCGCAGGAGCTGCGCCCTTCTCCGCGGACTCGACGTCCCCACGACGGACGCCGGAGACATCGAGGCGAGCGTCGCGTCGGCGCGCCCGATCAGGACATCTTCGACGTTGTCCCTGGGAAGCACCGCTGCGATGTCGAGTCCCTCGCGGCAACAGGAGGGAATGTCCTTGAGGCTGTGGACCGCGCCGTCCCCCTCCCCCCTGAGGAGCGCCTCCTCGATGCAGCACGAGAACGCGCCGATCCCGCCGAAGCAGCGCAAGGGGAGCGACGACTCCCGGTCCCCCCGCGTCGAGAACGGAACGATGTCGACGGACGGCCCGAGCGGCCGGATCGCGTCGGCCATTCGTTCGGCCTGGACGATGGCGAGCGGGCTTCCTCTCGTGAGCAGTCTCATGACGGCGTCTCCCCGCCGGAGAGGGAAGGTCCGATCGGCCCGGGCTAGCCCAGCTCGAACGTGGTGACGCCGAAGAGCCGGTTCATGTCGATGACGGGCGGCTCCTGGTTGTACATGCGAACGGTGGCGAAGGTCGGCGTCATGTGATGCTCCTTCGCGAGGGCCGTTGCGACGGCGTTCGGTTCGGGGACGTCGAGGAAGATCGCGTCGCCCTCGGGGACGGACGCGGCAAGCGCGTGATAGAGTCCCCACGCGACCGTGGCGTCGTCGGCGAAAAGCGGGCCGATCTTGCATCCTTCGCGGCACTGCCGGATCGTGCCGTAGCCGCGCACGGTCTCGTCGCGCCAGACGAGGGACGTCGCGTGCGGGGCGGATGTCCACGCAGCGAGGAAGGCGCTCCTGGGAGCAGGGAAACAAAACCGGTCGTACGCCTCTATTTCGGGCAGAAGCTCCGGCGTGACGGGAACGATATGCGCGTCGCGCGCATCCTGCGGCGCGGCCGTTCCCTTGAAGCGAACGTTGCGCCAGGCGAGCTTGAAGCCCTGTTTCGCATAATTTCGGGCCTTCTGTTCCACGCCGTCGAGACCGATGCACCGGCCCGACAAACGACGCATCGCCGTATCGGCCAGAACCAGCCCGATCTGTCGTCCTCTCCGCTCCGGCGTGACGAGGAAGAGGCCGATGAAGCCGAAGTCCTCGCCGTATTGAACGGCGGAGATCGTCCCCACCGGGGTCTTGCCGGAGTAGGCGATGAAAAAGCCCTCCGGATCCGCCTGGTAGAAGCACGCGGCATCGTCCAGGCCGGGATTCCAGCCTTCGCGGGCCGCCCATTCGATCGCCAGGTCGAGGTCCCTCGGACTCATTGGGTTTACGGTGACGCTGCTTTGAGATGGGAATCGCATACACGTGTCCTCCTTCGAAATACTCGGGACCATCATACTCCATATACGTGGAAAAAGGCGCAAAAGAGAGACATTCCGCACACAATCATCCATTTTACAGACGAAAAGCCCGCCTCCACGTTTCCGGGAGACGGGCCGGACACTCCGTACAAAAAGAACCGCTTACTCGTATCGCAACGCTTCGATCGGGTCGAGTTTCGCGGCCTTCGACGCGGGGTAGTAGCCGAAGAAGATCCCGATCGCGGCCGAAAAGCCGAACGCCAGGATGATCGAGAAGGGCGAGATGACGGCGCTCCACCCGGCGTAGCGCGAGATCAGGACGGACGCTCCGGCCCCGAGCGCGATCCCCAGGATGCCCCCCAGAAGCGAGAGAATGATGGCTTCCGCGAGGAACTGAAACAGGATGTCCGCGGTCTTCGCGCCGACCGCCATGCGGATGCCGATCTCGCGCGTCCGCTCCGTGACGGAGACGAGCATGATGTTCATGATGCCGATGCCGCCGACCAGCAGCGAGATGGACGCCACGGCCGCCAGCAGCAGCGAGAGCGCCTGCGTGGACGCCTTCGCGGCCTCCATGATCTCCGTGAGGTTCATCACGGAAAAGTCCGCGTCTTCCGCCGTCCGGATGCGGTGCCGCTGGTTGAGCAGCGCCGTGATCTGTTCCGACGCGGCCGCAATTTCCGCCTCGCTCGCCGCCTTGACGCGGATCATGTTGACGCGCCCCTGGAAGCGCGAGCCGTAGATCCGTTTCTGCGCCGTCGTGATCGGCAGAAGGAGCGTGTCGTCCTGGTCCTGCCCCATCGCGTTGTTGCCCTTCTTCTTGAGAACGCCGACGACGGTCACGGGGACCTTCTTCACGCGGATGGTCTTTCCGACGGGATCCTCGTCGCCGAAGAGGTTCGTGACGACCGTCTGCCCCAGGATGCAGACCTTCGCGGAGCTTCGGATGTCCGAATCGGTGAAGTTTCGTCCGGCGCCGAGCGGCCATTCCTGGATGGCCAGGAGGCCGCCGTTGGTGCCTTCCGACCGCGTGGACCAGTTCATGTTGCCGTACACGACCTGCACGGCGCCCGACGCGGACGGGTCGGCGAGCGCGACGGCAGGGCATTCCTTCTGGATCGCCTCGGCGTCCGCGAAGGTCAGCGACGGCGTGGCGCCCATTCCCATACGCTGCCCGCCGCTGGTTGTGGAGCCCGACCGGACGATCAGGAGGTTGCTGCCCATGCTCGAAATATGCTCCGCGACTTTCTTGTTGGCGCCGGTTCCGATGGCGAACATCGCGACGACCGCCGCGACGCCGATGATGATTCCGAGCGCCGTCAGGAGCGACCGCATCTTGTTGGTCCGCAGGGACTTGCGCGCGATGCCGAGGATCGCCGACGGGGCGATCATGCGCATTCGCCTTCTTTCTCGATTTCCGTTCTCTTCTCCATCGGCTCGTCGGAGACGATGAGGCCGTCCCGGACGGTCACGACGCGCCGCGAGTAGCGGGCGACGTCGGGCTCGTGGGTCACGAGGATGATGGTGATGCCCTTTGTCCGGTTGAGGTTCTCGAACAGGTCCATGATTTCGTCGCTGGTCTTCGTGTCCAGGTTGCCGGTGGGTTCGTCCGCGAGGATCAGCGGCGCGCCGCCGACGAGCGCCCGGGCGATCGCGACGCGCTGCTGCTGTCCGCCCGAGAGCTGCTTGGGTTCGTGATGCTCGCGCCCCTCCAGCCCGACGAGCCGGAGCGCGTCGAGCGCCCGTTTCGCGCGTTCCTGCCGGGGAACGCCCATGTAGAGCAGCGGCAGTTCGACGTTTTCCAGCGCCGAGGTGCGCGAGAGCAGGTTGAAGCCCTGGAAGACGAAGCCGATGAATTGTCCGCGGACCTGCGCGAGGTCGTCCTTTCCCATGTTGCTCACGTCGCGCCCGTCGAGCAGGTAGCTCCCCGAAGAGGGGACGTCGAGGCACCCCAGGATGTTCATGAGCGTGGACTTCCCCGATCCCGACGGTCCCATGACAGCCACGAATTCGCCCTTCTCCATCGAGAGGGAGACGCCCCGGAGCGCTTCGACGCGGACCTCTCCGAGGTCGTAGATCTTCCGGATGTCCCGAAGCTCGATGAGCGCCATGGCTAGAACATCCTCGGCGGCATGTTCGCCCTGGAGTTCTTCGCGGTCGCGGCCGCCCCCGAAAGGGCGCCGGTCACGACGAGATCGCCGTCCGCAAGGTCGCCCGATACGGCCGTCCAGCTTCCGTCACTCAGGCCGACGGTCACGGGAACGCGCATCGGAACCTGTCCGGGATCGTTCGATTCCGGGAGAATCCACACGACCTGGACGCCCTTGCCGTTCTGCGACGCAGAGCCGTTCGCCTTCGACGTCGATCCGGCCCTCTTCGAGTCGCCGGAGCCCGTCCTGGCGCCGTTTGGGGCTCCCGCCATTCGGACGCGAAGCGCCGCGTTGGGGACCTTCAGGACGTTCTTCGCGGACGCCGTCTCGATCGTGACGTTGGCCGTCATTCCGGGATAGAGGCGAAGGTCCGGGTTTTCGGCCGAGATGATGACCGTATAGGTCACGACGTTTTCCGTCGTCGCCGCCATCAGGCGCACCTGACGCACCGCTCCGCTGAAGGTGTCTTCGGGATAGGTGTCCACGGTGAACGTGACGGGCATGCCTTCCTTGACGTAGCCGATATCCGCCTCGTCCACGGCCGCCTCGACCTGCATCTTGGTCAGGTCCTCCGCGATCGTGAAAAGCGTGGGCGTCTGATAGCTCGACGCGACCGTCTGCCCCTCGCTGACGTCCTTGCCGACGACCGTGCCGTTCACGGGCGAATAGATCTCCGAATAGGCCAGGTTCGTGCGGCTCTGTTCAAGCGTCGCCTGCGCCGCGTCGAGCTTGGCCTTCGCGGAGCCGAGCTGCGCCGACGTCGTGGCGGCAGACGTTTCCGCCGATTCGAGGTCGCTCTTCGCGATGAAGTTCTTCGCGTACAGGCTCTTCTGGCGCGTGTGCTCGCGGCGGGCCTCCCTGACTTTCGCCGCGGCCTCGGCATAGGAGGCCTTCGCGGAATTCAGGTTCGCCTCGGACTCCTTCACCTTCGCCTGCAACACCGTCGCGTCGATCTCGGCGATGAGCTGCCCCTTCTTCACGGAGGAGTTGTAGTCCACGAAAATCTTCCGGATCGTGCCGGAAACCTGGCTGCCCACTTCGACCGTATTGACGGCCTGGATCTTGCCGGTCGCGGAGACGACCCTCGTGATGCTCCCCCGGGTTACGGCTTCCGTGCTGTAGGTTGCCGTTTCCCCGTTGCTTCCCCTGCTCGTGTAAACAATGTATCCGCCCGCGAGAAGGGCGATTCCCGCGCATCCGAAAAACAGTTTCTTCAGTCCCTTTTTCACTTGGAATCCCTTCCTTCCTTTTGGGCCGCACCCGTTGTCTTCGTGTCGCGTCCCAGAACCTTCTCCAGCGTCGCCCGCGCGATCTGGAGGTCGAAATTCGCCTGAACCAGCGACTTGCGCGCCTTGTTGTACTTGTCGCCCGCGTCGGAGACTTCGAGGCTCGTGCCGACGCCGACGCCGTACCGCCCCACCGCGAGATCCATATTCTCCTTCGCCTGCCGCAGTCCCTCGCCGGCGGTCACAACCTGCTCTTCCGCTGTCGCGAGGTCGGAAAGGGCCGTGCGGACTTCGAGAAGAACCGTCTGCCGGATGCTTTCGAGCGACTGCTTCTCGAGATCGAGGTCCGCCCGGGCCGTCTCGGTCTTCGCGGCGGTCGCGCCGCCGTCGCTCACCGGAATGGAGAGCGTCAGCGCCGTGCTCCACTGTCCCGACCACCCCGAATGTCCGTCGGAAAAATCATAGCCGCCGCTGAGGGAGAGCGTCGGGTTCATGCCCTTCGCCGCGTAGGAGACGGACATCCCGGCCGCAATGATCCGGGCCTGCTGCGCCAGGTAGTCCGGCCGGAGCGACAGTGCTTCGTTCAACGCCGCCTCTTCCGCCGGAGTCGCGGGGATCGTGACCGTCGGAACGTTCGGCTTCTTTCCCGCCCGGGGCAGTTTCGTCCCGACCGTGTTTTCGAGCGTCGCCCATCCGATGGAGAGCGAACCCTTCGCCTTCGTCAGATCCTGCTTCGCCTGGCTCAGGTTCACCTCGGCGGTCGTCACGTCGGAGCGCTTCGTCCGTCCCGCGTCGTAGAAGGCCCGGGCCTGGGCGAGCTGCGCCTCGTAGAGCGAGACCGTCTCCTGCGCCACGGACACGTCCTCGTAATACCGCAGCAGCGAGAAGAACGCCTGCTTCACATCGTAGAGAAGCACCTGACGCGTGCGCGTCGCGTCTCGCTCCGACGCCGTCACGGCGACCGACGCCTTCTTCAGCGCAAGTTCCCTGCGTCCGCCGTCGGAAAGCGTGTGGCTGACGCCGATCCCGGAGCTGTAGCGTTCCTTCGCGGTTCCGTCGTTCGTGGAGACGGACCCGTCGACGTCCACCGTCGGACGGAGATTCGCTGCCGCTTCCTTCGTCTGGCTGACGGAACGGCGGATCTTCGTGTTCGCGGAGGCCATATCCGGGTGGTTCTCCAGCGCGAGCGCCAGGCATTCGTCGAGCGTCGGACCGGTCTCGGCCGCCGCCGGCGATGCAGCCCCGAGCGCCGGAAGGGGGGAGAATGCCATCGCGAACAGGATGAACAGTGTCGGTATCAGGATCTTTTTCATGTATGCCGCCTCGCTTTCGCGTGTGTCGTTTTCGTCGATTTCACTATAGCATTCTATCCTTCACGTCTTAAGCCGCTCTTCGGGAATGTTCCGTTTCGATAAGAGAGTGCAAAGAATCCTTTACAAACCGGATTCGTACGCCTGGCCGGGCCCGCAGCCGTTGCTATCCGCGTCCGGACGGGGCGAAGAGAACAGCGGCCGGACGGACGTAAGAGCCCCCGCTCTTTTCGCATCCTTCCGCAGGGAATATACTGGATCCGCGTGGAACGCACGCGCGACGAGGTGCAGCCGAAGGAGAGGATCCGACATGGCGGAAGACAGGGACAAACTCGTGGAACGGCTTCTGATCGAGGGCATCGGAGAAGTGATGAAGACCGGAATGAGGCTCTCCGGCACGAAGGTTCCCTTCGCGGGACTCGCGTCCTCTTTCGGCGGCAAGCTCGGGGCGAAGCTCTCGAAAACCGACTCCGCAGAGCGGGAGATGCGTCTGAAGACCGACCCGAAGGACCTGCTGCTCAAACTCTACGCCTGGTTCGCGAAGAACGGCCGCCTCGCCGAAGAGGCCGAGGAGGGCTGCATGCGCGTGACGGGCGTGATCAACGCCGGAATCATGAACATGAGCCCCGTGGTGCTCTGCGTCGAGATCGGCTCGGACGACGCGGACGCGGGACGCTGCACGGTCCGCATCGCGGGCTTCGCCAAGGAAGGCCTGATCAGCCAGCACGCCGCCGAAAAGGGCGTCGCGAAACTCGCGGAAGTTCTGAACATGCTGAAGGCGTGAGGCGAAGCGCTCCGCCGTGCGATTGGCGGTATGGGCCGGCGTTCCGACGGATGGCGCTCATCCCGGCATATCTTCGCTTGTGATCGCGCAATGCCTGTGATACATTAAACAGCAAAGTATACATAAAGATTACTCTTGCACCGCTTTTTACAGAAAGGGGCGTTCGGGAGAGTGACAGAGCAGAAGATGCAACGCAACGGCGACTATTCGCCGCCGGAAAAGGGATGGCCGACGCCGGGTTCGGCGAAGAAGGGATCCGCGCGGAAGGTGATGCCGCCGCCCAAGACCATGCTGTGGTTCACGCTTATTCTTCTCGCGAATTTCTTTCTGGCGAGACTGTTCGCCCCGGGGCCGGAAGAACCGCTCATGGTGCCCTACACCCTGTTCCGGGAGGAAGTCGGAAAGCACAACGTGCAGTCGATCTTCAGCCGGGGCGACACGATTACGGGCATCTTCAAAGCCCGGCCGTCCTCCGCGACTGCGGGCGCTGCGGGCGGAACGCCGGCGGCGAAGGAGAACAAGACCTTTACGACGACGCTTCCGTCTTTCGTGGATCCCGGCCTGGAGACGTTCCTGATCGAACGGGGCGTCGAGATCAGCGCCAAGCCGATCAACGAGGAACGCGGCCCGCTTGAGACGCTCCTCTTCAGCTTCGGCCCGGGCCTGCTCTTTATCGCCTTCTACTTCTGGCTCTTCCGGCGTTCGTCGCAGGGCGGCGGCATCGGAGGCGGGATGCTGGGCATCGGCAAGAGCAAGGCGCGCCGGTACGACCAGGAGAAGGACGCGAAGGTCACGTTCGAGGATGTCGCCGGAATCGACGAAGCGGAGAACGAACTGGTCGAGGTCGTGGATTTCCTCAAGGATCCCGGAAAGTACACCCGGCTGGGCGGGACCGCGCCGAAGGGCGTTCTGCTCGTGGGCTCTCCCGGTACGGGAAAGACGCTGCTCGCGAAGGCGGTCGCCGGAGAGGCGGGAGTTCCGTTCTTCTCGATGAGCGCCGCGGAGTTCGTCGAGATGATCGTCGGCGTTGGCGCGGCGCGGGTGCGGGACCTCTTCAAGCAGGCCCGAGAGAACGCTCCGTCGATCATCTTCATCGACGAGCTGGACGCCATCGGACGCGCGCGCGGACAGGTGTCGATAGGGGGTTCGAGCGAGCAGGAACAGACCCTGAACCAGATTCTGACCGAAATGGACGGCTTCTCAAGCCGCGAGGGCATCATCGTTCTGGCCGCGACCAACCAGCCGGACGTTCTCGACAAGGCGCTCCTGCGCGCGGGCCGCTTCGACCGGCGCGTGGTCGTCAACCTTCCGGACAAGACGGGACGCGAGGCGATCCTCAAGGTTCACACGCGCACCGTGCCGCTCGCCGGCGACGCGAGTCTGGCGGAGCTTGCGGCGGCCACGCCGGGGTTCGCGGGAGCCGACCTGAAGAACCTGGTCAACGAGGCGGCGTTGCTGGCGGCCCGGCGCGAGCAGAACGAGGTCCGGCAGAAGGACTTTCTTGACGCGCTCGAGAAGATGGTTCTGGGCCCCGAGCGGCCGCTGCTTCTGAGTCGCGCCGACAAGGAACGCATCGCCTACCACGAAGGGGGCCACGCCATTCTGGGCCTCGTGGAGCCGGGCGCCGACCCGGTGAACCGGGTGACGATCGTGCCGCGCGGTCAGGCGCTCGGCGTGACGTATCAGCGGCCGGACAACGACCGCTACAACTATCCGGAGGCCTACCTCCGCGCGCGGATCGTCGGAATGCTCGGCGGCCGCGCGGCCGAAGAGGTCGTGTACGGCACGAAGACGACCGGGGCCGAAAGCGATATCGAGCAGGCAACCTGCCTGGCCCGCCAGATGGTCACGCGCTGGGGCATGAGCGAGCGGCTCGGCCTGGTGCAGCTCGCGCCGCGGGAGAACCCCTACCTGAGCGGCTCCGGCGGCGGCGGCTACGGTTGCGCGAAATCGTTCAGCGAGGAAACCTCAAGGGCCGTCGACGCGGAGGTTTTCCGAATCATCGGCGAATGTCACGAGGAAGGCAAGCGGCTCCTCAACGCGCACCGGCGGGAACTCGACGCGCTCGCCGAAGCCCTGATGGAGCGGGAGACCCTCGACGAACAGGAGATCCTCGCCGTCACCGGACTCCCTCCTGCGCCGCCGCTGGAGACGGGAAAACTGCCGGTTCCCGGGGCGATCGCACCGGGCGGCGAATAGCCGGAGGTCACTGTTCCTCGAAAAGCGGGACGGCTTCGCGCCAGGCATAATCATCGAACAAAAAACAAGAGCGCCGGGATCGTATCGGCGCTCTTGTTTTTTTCTTGCACGACAGCGGAAAACGGAGTAAAAACGTGGTAGCATAGCGACGCTCTGCGAAGAACACCGGTTCGCGTTGCATGCGTCGGTGAAAGAAGAGCGCTGCGTCGCGCCCCGGCCCGGGTCGCGGGATATTCGGTGGAGGTGTTCCCTGTGAGTATCTTTTCGATGATGATTTCGTTTGCGCCCTGGCTCGTTCTCAAGATCGTTTCCATCCTTCCGCTCGCGGACCCGCTGACGATGCTCAAGGCGGCGCTCGTCATCGCGTTCGCCATCAGCCTCTACCAGTCGCTCCGGAGCAAGGTGCGGGGCTTCATCTTCTGGGGGACGATCCTCTTCTTCTCGTTCAGCCTCGTCACGGTCGTCCTGATGTCCAACATGTGGGTCGTCGGCCATCTCGGGCTGCTGGCGCAGCTGAATATGAACGTCATAGCGTGGGGATCGATGCTCGTCAGGCGGCCCTTCACGATCGACTACGCGAAGCAGAGCGTGCCGCAGGAATTCTGGTCGAACCCGAGGTTCCTGCGGAAAAACTACCTCATCACGGGCGTCTGGGGAGTGTACTTCCTTCTGGGGCTCGCGTCGGCGGAGATCCGCGTCTACGAGCCGCAGGTGAGCCACGTGCTTCTCGAGATCCTCGACAACGCCTCGATGATCGGCGCAATGCTCTTCACGTGCCACATGTCGAAGCACCCCAAGAGCGCGCAGCTTCCGCCCGAAGGAGACGCCGCAGCGTAAGAACCGCGTCCCCCGGCGCAATTCGTATGGTCACGAAAGAGGCCGCTCCCGCATGAGGAGCGGCCTCTTTTTATCGCGTCCCGAAATGGGCGGGGGCTATTTCGTTTCCGGATGCTCCTTCAGAAACGCGGCCACGCGGTCGGCGACGTTCCGTTCGAGGTTCCGGAAGAAGAAGGAGTAGTCGTAGGGATGGTAGAAGCCGCTCGCCGCGCCGCGCACCAGGTCGGTGCGGGTCGGCCGTGGGACGATCAGCGCGCCGTCGATTGTCTGCGCCCCGGTGAACTGCGGAACTTCGATCCGTTTTCCGCCGGCGAAGAACACGGCGCCGAGGTTGCGTTCCTTCGGGACGGCCTCGCCCGTCGTATCCATGGTCAGCGGGTTGACCCCGACCGCTCCGGGGATGGCGATGGTAATGTCCGGACTGACGGCCTGCGTGTTGTAGCTGATGATGCACCCGGTCCGCGTCGGCGAATCGCTCATGACGAGCTGCGGATATTTTTCGAGGTCGTCCGGCGTGACGGACCATCCGATGATGTAGCTCGCCACGAGCCGTTCACGGAGCTTCGGGTCTCCGAAACGGCGCTGGAGCAACCAAAGCAGGACGTTCGATCCCTGGCTGTGCCCCGCGAGAATGAAGGGGCGCCCCGCATTGAAATGTTCCATGTAGTAATCGAAGGCCTTTTCGACATCCGAATAGGCGATACCGAGCGCCATGGATTTGTCCTGTTCAGAAGCGGAGAGCACCTTGATGTTCGCTTCGCGATATCTCGGAGCGAAGATATTGCAGGTCAACGCGAAGACGCCGGCCGTCTTTGCGAGGTCCGCGTCGACCAAAGGGTTCTGCCGGTTCGATTCGAGGCATTCGTTCCACGCGTTCGGGAAGAAGAACGCCGTCGGATGGACGAAGAACACGTCCGCGGATTTCGTGCGTTCCGCTTCGGGCGGAAGGGACGCCCAGTCGGACGCGCGGGCGTAGTCCGGCGCGGGAGGAACCGCGGCGGGGTTGAACGCATTCGTGCGGTCGAACAGCGCGCCGATATCGCCGGAAAGGTCCGTTCGCAGCAGGTCGATCTCGCTCGAAACCTTCGCGGTCTCCGCGAGTTCGTCGAGCGAGATGCGGGCGATCGCCGGATTGTCCAGCGTGCGGAAGAAGATCCGCCTGCCCGTGATGTCCGTGACGATCGTCCACTGCGTGTTTCCGTGCGGGAACTCCGGCGGAACGGAGAGAACCTGCGCCGCGGCGAAGCCGAAGGCGACGGCCCGCGCCGGGTCGTCCGGGACCGAAAGATGCTTGCGGTAGTACGCGCCGCGGACGAAGCGGTCGATCGACTCGTGCGCCCCCGGGATGGGCTTCTCCCCGTCGAACTCCGCATACTGCGAAAGCGCCGCAAGGGACTCTCCGTACTCCGTGTTGGTCAGGACTGGAATCTTCGGATCGCGGGTCACCTTCGTCGCGCCTCCGACGAATTCGACGATCGCGGACGCTCCCGTCGCGTCGTGAAGGTACAGGTGGAGTTTGATCTCAAGCCCCTCGACCGACGTTGACGTCACGCGGTACCGCCCGGAGCCGAGGTCCGCCAGCGCGGCGTCGACGCCGCCGCACGTGTCCAGGAGGTACTGCTGGAGCGAGCAGATGTCGATCGTCGTTTCGGGCCCCGTCTGCGGGAATCCGGACGTTTCGAGGTAGTACGTGCCTATTTTGAGTCCGGCCCGGTTGATGCCGTCGACGCCCGCATAGACGATTCCGTCCTCGGGCGAGTTCGTCCGCTGCAGGATGGTGTCGAACGCGACGGAGGCGTATGCGCTCGTCCATTCGAGCGGACGGCAGCCTTCGGGGGCATACTGGGCTTTTCGCCGCATTCCGGCCGGGTTGAACTGCACCGCTCCGTTTCCGCGGGAAAAATCGAAGTTCCGGGCGGATACGAGCACGGCGTCGCGCTTGAGAAAAACCTCGGAGCAGCCGTCCGCCCCGGCAGGGGGAAGACATGCGAGAAGGCAGGCGCAGAGGGCGATTCCGATCCGGTGCGTTCGCTTCATGACTCTCATCTCCACGTGAAGAATTCGCGCGCTCCCGGCGGAGCCGCGCGTGCGTGCGCTCCATTATAGACGTTTCTCCGCCCGCACGGTGTCACGTCGCCCGGCGAAGATCGTCCGAGGGCGGCTCAGAGCGGCGGCAGCCCCGCTACGCTCGCTATGCTCGCGACGCCGAAGGCCGCGATGACGAGCCCCGAAAACCGGTTGACCCAGACGAACCGCGAATGGTCGACCTTCGAGCGCAGAAGATGGACCAGGCCGCTCAGGAAAAGCCACCAAAGCATCGAGCCCGTGAACACCCCGAAGACAAGCAGCGCGGCCGACGCGCGGCTCCCCGGCGCCGATCCGAGGCCGAGCCCCGCGAAGACAGCCGCGAACGAGACGATCGTCATCGGGTTCGTCAGCGTCAGAAAGAACGCCGACGCATAGGCGCCCGCGAGACCGCCGGAGCGGACCTTCCCCGCCCTCGCGGCCTCGTGCGCCGGGACGGAGCGGAAGGTCGCGCACCCGAGGTACAGCAGGAACAGTCCGCCGACAAGGCGCAGCCAGAACTGCGATCCCAGCAGAAAATCCGAGACGGCCGTGACGCCGAACGCGGCGACGCAGCCGTAGATCGCGTCGGCCGAGGCCGTGCCGAGCCCCGAGACGACGCCGTGAAGGATGCCGTCTCCGAGCGTCCTGCGGATGCACAGCACGCCGATCGGCCCGACCGGCGCGGCGATCGAAAATCCCATCACGAGCCCCTTGAGAAGCAGCGTCGGGTCCATCGCCGGCCTACCGTTCGGGAACGCGCACGGGCAGAACCTGCGTCTCCTTGACCGTCGAGAGGATCACGCCCGTCCGGGTCCGGACGCCCGGAACGGACTTGATCCGGTCGCTGATCAGGCGTTCGAGGGCGCGCGTGTCGGCGCAGCGGATTTTCAGCACGTAGTCTTCCGCTCCGGCGATGTGGCAGCACTCCAGAACCTCCGGCTGCGTGCGCACCAGGTCGAGAAATGCGCCCCTGTCGTCGGCGCGTTCGAGCGTGACCGAGACGAACGCACCGAGCCCGCACCCCGCCGCTTCGGGATCGACGAGCGCCGCGTAGCCGAGGATCACCCCCGCGTCTTCGAGCTTCCGGACCCTGTCGGCCGCCGCAGGGGCCGACAGCCCCAGAAGGGAGCCGAGTTCCGCCCAGGTCGTCCGAGCGCGTTCCATGAGACGCCGCAGAATCGCGATGTCGATTGCATCCATCGTCAATTACCTCCGATTCAAAAGATATAAAGAATTTTAGCTTACGAATCAAAGAAATTCAAGGAGTTTTGGATTCTATATGGAAGAAGAAACCGCTCCGCGCGTTCGATTCCGCGGAGCCGT
>CALMZW010000188.1 GCA_937870605.1 uncultured Synergistaceae bacterium | reverse complement strand
TTCAGCGATGCCGCCCGCGTTGTCGGCGATAGGTCCGTACGCGTCGACGCTCAGCGCCATGCCGGTAATCGAAAGCATTCCGACCGCTGCGCAGGCTATGCCGTACAGCCCTCCGAATTTGAAGCTGATAAGGATGGAGGCGCAGACCAGGAAGACCGGGATGACTGTCGACTTCATGCCGACCGCGATGCCGGAAAGAATAACGGTCGCGGGGCCTGTTTCCGACGCCTGGGCGATGTGTTTGACGGATGCATAGTCACCGGAAGTATATATTTCCGTCACGAAGCCGATAAGTACGCCGGCCACAACTCCGGAAACAACCGCCCAGAAGATGTTGAGATCCCCCAGCATGGCCTTTGTCAGAACAAGCGACACCGCGATCAGAATCCCGCCTGTCACAAAGGTGCCGTTTCTGAGCGCCGCAGCGGGGTTTCCCTTGTTCATCTTTTCGATATACGGCTGCAGGTGTTTGTTTCCGGACCCATCAACCTTCACGAACATTGTTCCCAGCAATGCGGCGACAATTCCAACTGCGGAGATAAGAAGCGGATACATGACGCCTCGCCCGCCGTAAACGGAAACGCCGATCGCCATGGCCGCGATGATCGAGTTGACGTAGGATTCAAAAAGGTCCGCTCCCATTCCTGCAATGTCGCCGACGTTGTCGCCGACGTTATCCGCGATGACGGCGGGGTTTCTCGGATCGTCCTCGGGAATGCCGGCCTCGACTTTTCCGACCAGATCCGCGCCGACGTCCGCGGCTTTCGTATAGATGCCGCCGCCGACGCGCGCAAAGAGGGCGATGGAGCTGGCTCCCATGCCGAAGCTTGTGATGATGTTCGCATCACCGAACAGAACGTAACACAGAGCGATTCCCAGAACGCCGATGCCGACAACGGACATTCCCATGACGCTTCCGCCGCCGAAAGCAATGCCAAGAGCCTCATTGACGCCCAGCGTAGCGGCAAATGACGTACGCCCGTTCGCCCTTGTGGCCACGATCATCCCGAAGAATCCGGAAGCCGCGCTGCACAGCGCGCCCAGAACAAAACACACCGCGGAGGACACGCCAACCTGCCATCCCAGCAGGCCGGCGACGACGATCACAAAGGGAAAAAGCCACTTATACTCGCGATACAAAAACGCCATTGCGCCCCGATGAATAATCTCCGAAAGCTCGACGATCCGATCATTTTCGACGTGGAACCGCATAATCTTCTGGTACGTCTTGAAGCCATACGCCAGCGCCAAAATGCCGGTAATAGCGGAAAGCAGGATAACGAACACACTCATCAATGAAACCTCCCCGATGAAAAAATTACAATAATTTTGCCCGCTTTTGAGGCGGGCCGGATGAATACAATTATAGTTATGGCGCGCCGCCAAAACAAGCCGTTCGCTCAACTCATCACGGACGGATTACGACGGTTTATCCTTCGGATAACCACCTTCTCTTTCAGGCATTCTTTCCCCCACATGCGTCTTCCACATTCTCCTGTAACTGTCCAGAATAAAGACGAAAAGACTTATGCTGAGCGGTCCGAGAAAAATGCCGAGGAACCCCCACGCCGCCAGTCCTCCGAGAGCGCCTATGAAAACAATGAGGACGTGAACATCTCCACCCTCGGAAATGAATATCGGACGGATGAAATTATCCACCATGCTGACGACGCAGATTCCCCACAACAGAAGGATAATGCATCCTTTCATATTCCCCGAGTACAACAGATACAGAGAACCGGGAACCCAAACCGTCGGGGTTCCCACAAGCGGGATCAGTGCGAGGAACGCCATCATCGCGCCAAAAAGAACCGGAGACGGAAGGCCGACGTACCACCACCCCATCCCCCCAAGCGTCCCCTGAATGCATGCCGTA
The DNA here is from genome assembly GCA_937870605.1 of uncultured Synergistaceae bacterium. GTDB lineage: Bacteria > Synergistota > Synergistia > Synergistales > Aminobacteriaceae > CALFXN01. Next base: position 4,491 of record CALMZW010000188.1, on the reverse strand, counting down.
AGGATGACGCCGAAAACCACCCCTTGCAGGATCTGTTTGGTGCGAAAGAGAAATGCTTCGCGCTCCCTGACCGGAAGGGGCAGAATGTCCATGAGATAATCCACGATCAGATGCCCGTCCCGTATCATGAAGAACGACGCGACCATAATCACGACAAGATTGTACACGATGCTGAAGGCATTCCCGAGAAAGGACTTCGATGTTTCCGCTATGGTGGACGTCACCCAGGTTCCCACCTGTTCGACCGTATTCTTGACGTATGGATACTGGTCGAGAATCGGCTGAACCTTCGCAAGAATAACCTCGGGAACGAACACGGAAATATACGATGTCGAACCGGGCGTCATTGAGCCGAGGATATCCGCGATTCTGCCGTAAAAGCGGATCCCCTCCCGCGCAACAACCACTCCGACGATGACGGCCGGTATGAGAATCAGCGAGAAAGCGAGGGCGCTCGTTATCGTCGCGGCGACTCTTGGATATCGCCCCCTCAGAAGCCGAAGATGCAAGAAACGATATAAGGGAAGAACAAAAAAAGACAGAAGCGCAGACCAGGCAAGCGGCTGCAACAGATTCCGGGTCACGGAATAACAGAGCGCCCCAAGAAGAAGAAACGTCAGAAAAAACGGAAGGAACCATGCACGGACTTTCCTGTCATCTTTCACGCTTTCGCTGTGCAAACGGTCATCCCCTTTCCCTTCATGTCCGGTTTCGCTCATTCAGCCGCTTCCGCGCCGGAGCCTCACTCCCATTCGATCGTTGCGGGCGGTTTGCTTGTGATGTCGAGGGCGACCCTGTTGATCCCCGGAACTTCGTTGCAGATTCGCCGCGCGATGCGATCGAGGTAATCGTACGGGATACGGACCCAATCCGCAGTCATTCCGTCGGCGGATTCGACCGCCCGCAGAACCGCCGCCTCGGAATACGTTCTTGAGTCTCCCATAACGCCGACCGTCCGTACGGGAAGCAGCACGCAAAACGCCTGCCAGACGGACGCGTAGCCTTCCCAGCGGGACAACTCCTCCGTACAGATGGCGTCTGCCTTTCTCAGGACCTCAAGCCGTTCCGGCGTGATCTCGCCAAGACACCTCACGGCGAGCCCCGGACCCGGGAAGGGTTTTCTCGTCAGGATGGCTTCCGGAACGCCCAGCAGGGCGCCTATCTTCCGAACTTCATCCTTGAAGAGATCACGAAGCGGCTCCAATACTCTAAAGTTCATTTTCTCCGGCAGCCCGCCGACATTATGGTGACTTTTGATGACGGACGCGCTCTTTCCCTTATGGCCGCTTTCGATGATATCGGGATACAACGTTCCCTGGAGCAGCCATCCGGCCCCCTCGACCGATGCGGCTTCCGCCTCGAATACGCGGATAAAGGTCTCTCCGATGATCTTCCGCTTCCGCTCCGGGTCGGCAACCCCCTCGAGCGCAGACAGAAAGCGATCCGAAGCGTCAGAAAAGCGAACATTCAGATCAAGCCGGCCGTACCCTTCCAGAACGGACTCGGCCTCTCTCAGTCGCAGAAGTCCGTTGTCGACGAAGACGCATTCCAGACGATCGCCGACGGCCTTCGACGTCAATACGGCCGCAACAGTCGAGTCGACTCCCCCAGAAAGGGCGCAGAGGACACGTCCATCTCCGACCGTCGAAGAAATCTCCCGTATCATTCCTTCGACCCAGTTCCCGAGATCCCAGTCGCCTTTACATCCGCAAATCCGGAATAGGAAATTCGAAAGAAGCTCCGTTCCATGCTGCGTGTGGGCGACCTCGGGATGGAACTGAAGGCCGTAGAGGCGTCTCCGTTCATCCATCATCACGGCGGGAACGCGACGTTCCGTTTCGGCAAGGAGATCGAATGCGTCCGGGAGTCGCCCGATATGATCCCCGTGACTCATCCATACTTCGAAGGAATCCGGAAGCCCTTCCGTGAGACGCGACTGCGTGCCGGTCATTCCGATTCGCATTCGTCCATACTCGCGTGATGATCCGGACTCGACGAAACCTCCGAAGCGACGCGTCATGAGCTGCATTCCGTAACAGATCCCGAGAACGGGAACTCCGAGCGAAAAAACGCTGTCGTCTATGTTCGGAGCGTCCGGATCCGTTACGCTTTGCGGCCCGCCGGAAATAACCACTCCAACCGGACGACTCGTCCGGATACGCGCCGCATCCGCATCCCACGGCAGGATTTCGCTGTGAACGCCAAGCTCGCGAATGCGTCGCGCTATCAGTTGGGTAAACTGCGAACCGCAGTCGAGAATTACTATGTTTTCCACGGAATCTCCTCCGTTTTTGTCAAATCACAGCCTTCACGTATCATATCAGAAAACCGGAAGAACAAAAAAAGCCCCCGCGAAAACGCGGGGGCTTTTTACATGTCCGGCTCTAGTACATATCCTCCATGCCGCCCATGCCGCCCTTCGGCATGGAGGGCTCTTTCTTCTCGGGCTTGTCCGCCACGATGGCTTCCGTCGTAAGGACCATCGCCGCGATGGAACCGGCGTTCTGGAGCGCACTCCGGGTGACCTTCACAGGGTCGATGATTCCCGCTTCGATCATGTCGACGTATTCTCCGCTGACGGCCTGCAGACCGAAGCCGCTCTTGAGGCTCTTGACCTTTTCGACAACCACGTCGCCCTGGAATCCGGCGTTCTCGGCGATCAGGTGGAGCGGAGCGGGCAGGGATTTCAGGACGCTCTGCGCGCCGGTCTTCATGTCGCCTTCGATCGTCGCCATGTACTTCTCAAGCGGCTCGACACAGCACAGAAGGGCGACACCGCCGCCGGCGACGATTCCTTCTTCGACCGCAGCGCGGGTCGCATTCAGGGCATCTTCGATCCGGTGCTTGAGTTCCTTCTGCTCTGTCTCGGTCGCGGATCCGACCTGTATGACGGCCACGCCGCCGACGAGCTTGGCAAGGCGCTCCTGAAGCTTTTCCTTGTCATAGTCGGACGTGGAGTCTTCGATTTCCTTCTTGATCTGGGAGGCGCGCTTTTTGATCTCGTCCTTGTTGCCCGCGCCTTCGACGATCGTCGTTTCTTCCTTCTTGATCCGGATCTTCTTCGCCTTGCCGAGCATGGAGAGGTCGACGCTGTCAAGCTTGATTCCGACTTCTTCGCTGATAACCTGGCCGCCGGTCACGATGGCGATATCCGCAAGCATGGCCTTGCGACGATCGCCGAAGCCCGGCGCCTTCACAGCCGCAACCTGCATGACGCCACGAAGCTTGTTCACGACAAGCGTCGCAAGCGCTTCGCCTTCGACATCCTCGGCGATGATCAGGAGGGGCTTGCCGGTCTGGACAACCTTCTCGAGCGTGGGAAGAAGATCCTTGATATTGCTTACCTTCCCGTCGTGGATGAGGATATAGGCGTCATCGAGACTTGCTTCCATCTTCTCGGGATCGGTGACCATGTAGGGACTGATGTAGCCCTTGTCAAACTGAAGTCCCTCGACCATTTCAAGGGTCGTTCCGACGGTCTGGCTGTCCTCGACAGTGATGACTCCGTCTTCCCCGACTTTCGCCATAGCTTCGGCGATCAGCTGTCCGACGGCTTTGTCGTTCGCCGAAATGGACGCAACCTGGGCGATTTTGTCCCTGTTCTTGACGGAAATGGCCTTTTTCTTGAGTTCGTCGACGCAGACATCAATGGCCCGCTCGATCCCCTGTCGCATCTGCATGCCGTTGGCTCCCGCGGCGACGTTCTTCATCCCTTCGCGGATGATGGAACGGGCGAGAACGGTCGCGGTCGTCGTGCCGTCTCCGGCGATGTCGTTTGTCTTGGAGGCGACTTCCTTCAGGAGCTGCGCGCCCGTGTTCTCGTACGGATCCTCGAGATCGATCTCCTTGGCGATGGTTACGCCGTCATTCGTGATCGTCGGGGAACCGAACTTTTTCTCGAGGACGACGTTGCGGCCTTTGGGCCCAAGTGTGACGCCAACCGTATCTGCGACTTTATCGATACCCCGGAGCATTGCGCGGCGGGCTTCTTCACCAAACGAAAGCATTTTAGCCATGCGAATAACCTCCTCTATGAAATTCGAAAAAAGAACTGTCTTACTTCTCTATAACGGCAAGAACGTCGCGCTCGCTGAAAATGACGTACTCCTCGCCATCGATCTTGACTTCCGTCCCGGCGTATTTGCTGAATATGATCCGGTCTCCGACCTTCACCTCAAGCGGAAGTTTCTGTCCGTTTTCAAGGACCTTGCCGGTGCCGACCGACATTACTTCGCCTTCCTGCGGTTTCTCCTTTGCGGTATCGGGAAGAACGATGCCACCCTTGGTACGCTCCTCCTTGCTGACCACTTTGACAACGATTCTGTCTCCAAGCGGTTTCAGATGCATATACAACCCCTCCTGCACGACGAATTTTTGTATGTATTAGCACTCTCTATAAAGGAGTGCTAACTGAACGGGTTAGATACTACAGTCCACGGTGTGCTTCTTCAAGGCATGTCAGAGTCAAATAGAGCCTATTATAGGGCCTTT